>NZ_JBCEWQ010000006.1:0-134177 GCF_038448545.1 Streptomyces sp. CLV115 | reverse complement strand
CCCCCTGCCTCCCCCGCCGCCACCGATGGTGGACCCGCGCGGACGGCCTGCGGGGGCCGGCCCGGGGTTCCACGGGTTTCCGAGGACCGCCACGCGCGGGGTGACAGGAGACGGCGATGACCCAACGGGCGGACGCGGGCCGGCAGCGGATGCCGTCGTCCCTGCTGCGGGGCCAGAAGGCGCTGGTGACGGGGGCGAGCTCGGGCATCGGCCGGGCGACCGCGGTGGAGCTGGGACGGGCAGGTGCCGATGTCGTCGTCAACTACGTCGCGGGCCGCGAGGCGGCCGAGGACGTGGTGCGGGAGATCGAGTCCTTGGGTGTGCGGGCGTACGCCCACCGTGCGGATGTCTCCCGGGAGGACCAGGTCGTCGGGATGTTCGCCCGCATGGCCGAGGAGTTCGGCACGATCGACGTCCTGGTCGCCAACGCCGGACTGCAGCGGGACGCCGCCGCCGAGGAGATGACCCCGGACCAGTGGAACAAGGTGCTGGACGTCAATCTCACCGGGCAGTTCCTGTGCGCCCGGGAGGCGGTCAAGGAGTTCGACCGCCGGGGCGTCGTGCCCGGGGTGTCCCGCGCCGCCGGGAAGATCATCTGTATGAGCTCGGTCCACCAGATCATTCCGTGGGCGGGGCACGCGAACTACGCCGCATCCAAGGGCGGCGTCCTCATGATGATGCGGACCCTGGCCCAGGAATGCGCCCCCCGCGGCATCCGGGTCAACGCCGTGGCCCCCGGCGCCATCCGTACCCCCATCAACACCAGCGCCTGGGACACCCCCGAGGCCGAGGCCGAACTCCTCAAACTGATCCCCTACCGCCGGGTGGGCGATCCGGCGGACGTCGCCGCCGCGGTGACGCTGCTGGCGTCCGACCTGATGGACTACGTCGTGGGCACCACGATCTACGTCGACGGCGGGATGACGCTCTACCCCGGCTTCGCCACCGGAGGCTGACCCCGTGGGAGGCAGGGACATGACGGCTGATCAAGTAATGGTGGGCGTGGGACTCATCGTGGTGCTGGCGGTCGGATCCCAGTTGCTGGCGAGCCGGCTGCGGGTCCCCGCACTGCTGATCCTGCTGCCGGTCGGTTTCGCCGCCGGGGCGCTGACGGACACCGTCAACCCGGAGAAACTGCTGGGCGAGGCCTTCTCCCCGCTGGTCTCGCTCGCGGTGGCGGTGATCCTCTACGAGGCCGGGCTCGGTCTGGAACTCGGGCGGCTGCGGGGCCACACCCGGCGCGTCGTGGTCAGACTGCTCTGGCTGGGGGCGCTCATCACCTGGCTGACCGCCGCGCTGTTCGCGGTGCCGGTGCTGGACATGTCCAAGGGAGCGGCGGTGATGCTGGGCGCGATCCTCGTGGTGTCCGGTCCCACGGTCGTCGGGCCGCTGCTCAATTTCGTACGGCCCTCCGAGCGGTTGCAGCGCATCCTCGTCTGGGAGGGCTCCCTGATCGACCCGGTCGGCGGCATCCTCGGGGCGCTGGTCTTCCATGCCGTGGTGGCCGGTGAACTCAAGGGCTTCGGGAGCCAGTTGGAGCAGTTCACGGCCAGCGCCGCGGTGGGTGCGGTGGGCGGCGCGATCGGGGTCGGCGTGCTGTGGCTGCTGCTGCGCCACGTCCGGCTGAACGAGGAGCTGGCCACGTCGGCGCAGATCGCCGCGGTGATCGGGATCGCCGCCGCCTGCGACGCGCTCCGCGAGGACACCGGGCTCATCTCGGCGGTGGTCATGGGAATGGCCATGGTGAATCTGCCGGGGCTGGACATTCCGGCCCGCCGGCCGTTCCTGGACACACTGGTCTCGCTGATCATCGGTCTGCTGTTCATCTCCATCTCGGCCACGGTCACCCCTGCCTCGCTGCGCCATGTGGTGCTGCCCTCGCTCGCACTGGTCGCCCTCCTGGTGCTGGTGGTGCGCCCGCTCGTGGCCCTGGTGGCGACGGCCGGGACCGATGTGCGCGGCGGGGAACGATGGTTCATCGGGTGGATGGCTCCGCGTGGCATCGTCGCCGCGGCGACCGCCTCCACGTTCTCGGCGACCCTGGTGGCGCGGGGTGTCGACGGCGCCGAGCGGATCCTTCCCGCGACCTTCGTGGTGATCGTCGCCACCGTCACGCTGTACGGCCTGACGGCGTTTCCGGTCGCCCGGCGGCTCGGGGTGCTGCGCCCCGCCCGGTCCCGGCCGCTGCTGGTCGGCGGCTCGCCCTGGGCGGTCGATCTGGGGCGCGCGCTGCGCTCGGCGGGACTGGACGTGCTGATGTGGGCGGGCGCCGAGCGGCAGCGGGCCCGGATCGAGGAGGCCGGGCTGCCCCTGGCGCCGGGCGAGCTGCTCGCGGCGGCCTCGGGCGCCGGGGCGGAACTGGAGGGCATCACCGATGTGCTGCTGCTCACCGAGGAGGACGACTTCAACGCCCTCGCCGCCATGACCCTGCGGGAGAGCGTCGAGGGCCCGGTGCACCGGCTCGGACCGGCCGCCGGCAGCCAGGGGGTGGTGGCGCCGTACACCGGGGGCGAGCCGCTCTTCCGTGCCGGCCTGACCGGGCCGGAGCTGGCCCGCCGGTACGAGGCCGGGGCCCGGGTGACGACCCGGCGGGCCGACGGCGCCGTCCCGGCCGGGCACGATGTGCTGTTCGTCGTCCGCGCCGACGGGCGGCTCGTCCCGGTCACCCCCGCACACACCCCTCGGGCCCAGCCGGGCGACATCGCCGTCCTGCTCGGCCCGCCGTCCCGGCAGCTGTCGCGCTGAGCGCCGTCAGCGGCGCTTCTCGCGGGCCCGGTCCAGGGCCTCGTCGAGGCTGCGGGCCGCCGTGATGAGCGACAGGTGGGTGAACGCCTGCGGGAAATTGCCGAGTTGCTCGCCACTGGGGCCGATCTCCTCGGCGAACAGGCCGACGTGGTTGGCGTATGTGAGCATCTTCTCGAAGGTGTACCGGGCCATCCGCAGCCGGCCGGCGCGGACCAGGGCGTCCACGTAGAGGAACGTGCAGAGGCTGAACGTTCCCTCGGAGCCCCGCAGCCCGTCCGGGGACGCCGCGGGGTCGTAGCGGTAGACGAGGCTGTCGGAGACGAGTGTGCGGTCCATCGCGTCGAGCGTGGCGAGCCAGTCCGGGTCCTTCGGGGCGAGGAACCCCACCCTGGGGATCAGCAGCAGCGAGGCGTCCAGCACCCCGCCGCCGTAGTACTGGACGAAGGCCTGCTCGGACTCGTCCCAGCCGTGTTCCATGACCTGTTCGAGGATGGCGTCCCGGGCGCCGGTCCACCGGGCGGTGTCGGCGGGTCTGCTGAGATCGGCGGCCAGCCGCAGGCCGCGGTCGAACGCCGCCCAGCACATCACCCGGCTGTAGGTGAAGTCCTGCCGACCGCCGCGGGTCTCCCAGATGCCCTCGTCGGGCCGGTCCCAGCGGTCCACGAGCCAGTCGAGGGTCCGGGCGACGACCTGCCAGCCCCGGTACCCTGCCTGAACACCCACCTCCCGGCCCTCGGACAGGGCGTAGAGGGCCTCGCCGTAGATGTCGAGCTGCAACTGGTCGGCGGCCGCATTGCCGATCCGTACCGGGTACGAGCCCCGGTAGCCCTCGAAATGGGGCAGGACCTCCTCCGTCAGCAGGGGTTCCCCGTCGACCCGGTACATGATCCGCAGGGCCTCTTCCCCGTTGTCCTGCCGGAGCCGGTCGCCCAGCCAGTGGGTGAAGGCGACCGCCTCGTCCACGAACCCGAGGTCGAGCAGGGCCCGGACCGACAGCGAGCCGTCCCTGACCCAGGCGTAGCGGTAGTCCCAGTTGCGTTCGCCGCCCACCTGCTCGGGCAGGCCCATCGTCGCGGCGGCGACCGGTGCGCCGGAGGGGGCGTAGGTGAGCAGCTTGAGCGTGATGGCGGACCGGTTGACCATCTCGGACCAGCGGCCCCGGTAGCGGGAGTTGCGCACCCATAGCTGCCAGAAGTCGACGGCCTCCCAGAGCTGTTCGGTGACGGCGTCGACGTCCGGCTCCGGCGGCGCGGGCCCGTCGGGGGCGCAGACGGTGAGGACCGCGGCCGCCGACTCGCCGACGTTCAGCACCACTTCGCCCACGACGTCCCGGCCGTCGCGGACCACCGGGAATCCGGTGGTGTGCAGGTGTGCGGTGATCCCCGGGGAACGGAAGACGGCTCCCGAAGGACCCGGATCGAGTTCGTGGGAGGCCCGACCGTAGTCGAACCGGGGCCGGCACTCCATCGCGAACCGGACGGTCCCGCGCACCGCGCGGACGGCCCTCACCAGGGTGTGCCGGTCGGTGGGGATCCCGGTGCGTTCGGGCGGCATCCAGTCGAACACCTCGCCGACACCGTCCGGCGACATGAAGCGGGTGACCAGGACCGCGGTGTCCGGGTAGTAGAGCTGCCGGCAGGAGACCCCGGGGTCGTCGGGTGCCAGCCGGAAGTAGCCGCCGCCGTCGTGGTCGAGCAGTGCGGCGAAGATGCTGGGGGAATCGAACCTCGGCGCGGCGAACCAGTCGACGACCCCGCGCGAGGAGACCAGGGCCGCGGTCTGCAGGTCGCCCACCAGCCCGTGTTCGGCGATGGGAGGGTACCGGTCCATGAGTGTCCGTTCCCGGGGCCCATGGCATCCGTTCCCGGACGGGCCCCCTCCGCCTTCCACTATCCGCCCGGCGCCCCGTGCTCGCCCCTCCGGGCGGTGCGGCGGTAACGGCCCGGATCCGGCTTGCTACGGGCGGCGTCCAGATGATGCCGAAACCGGGCCGAGCCGCGATGATCGGACGCAGGGCACGGGCGCGCCGACCGGCGCGGTGCCCGGCCGGGCCCGTCCGGTCCTCGGTGCCGGCCGGTGCGGCGCACGCCCGTGGAGCAGTCAGGAGGGCCCGATGCCGCAGGACGCGAAATCGATGCTCAGGACGGCACCGGATGCGACGCCCGAGCAGCGGGCGGCCCTCGGCAGGGCGGCCCGGCGGTCGACGCCCAGGTCGAGCCACGCCGAGTTCGAACCGCCGGCCGACCGGCCCGACCCGTTGGCCGTCCTCGAAGCCCAGTCCGCGACGCGGCTGCCCGAACTCGTACCGATCCGCTACGGCCGGATGATCGAGTCGCCGTTCCGCTTCTACCGGGGTGGCGCCGCGATCATGGCCGCCGACCTGGCCACCACCGGGAACTCCGGGATCAGGGCCCAACTGTGCGGGGACGCCCATCTGCTGAACTTCCGGCTGTTCGCCTCGCCCGAGCGGAATCTGCTGTTCGACATCAACGACTTCGACGAGACGTCGCCCGGTCCCTGGGAGTGGGACGTCAAACGCCTGGCGGCCAGCTTCGTCATCGCGGGACGCGCGAACGGTTTCACCGAGCGGGAGCGCGCGGACATCGTGCTGGCCACGGTGCGGTCGTACCGGGAGTCGATGATCCGGTTCGCCGGCATGCGCAACCTCGATGTCTGGTACGCGCGGATCGACATCGGCCGCCTCGAAGCGCTGGCCGCCCAGCAGTTGGCGAAGCGCGGCCGCAGGAAGCTGGCCCGGTTCGCGGCGAAGGCCCGCTCCCGGGACAGTCTCCAGGCCTTCGACAGGCTCACCGGGACGGTGGACGGGCAGTTGCGCATCGCGGCGGACCCGCCGCTGGTCGTACCGGTCGCCGATCTGTTTCCGGAGGGCCGGCGGGAGGCGATGCGGGAGCAGTTCCGCGCACTGGTCTCGCACTACGGCCGCAGCCTGCCGTCGGACCGGCGGACCCTGCTCTCGGACTTCCGGTTCGTGGACATGGCACGCAAGGTGGTCGGCGTCGGCAGCGTGGGCACGCGTTGCTGGATCATCCTGATGCTCGGCAGGGACGGCGGGGATCCGCTCCTCCTCCAGGCCAAGGAGGCCGGAACCTCGGTGCTCGCGCCCCATGCCGGCGCCGGCCCGTACCGCAACCAGGGCGAGCGGGTGGTCTCGGGGCAGCGGCTGATGCAGGCGGCGAGCGACATCTTCCTCGGCTGGGAACGGGTGGACGGGACCGACGGCAGGCGCCGCGACTTCTACGTACGCCAGTTGCGCGACTGGAAGGGCATCGTCGAGCCGGAGGACATGGTGCCGTCCGGCATGCGGGTGTTCGGCGAGGCGTGCGGCGCCACCCTGGCCCGCGCGCACGCGCGTTCCGGCGACCGGATCGCCATCGCGGCGTACCTGGGGCTCGGCCCCTCGTTCGACCGGGCACTGGTCCGCTTCGCCGAGAAGTACGCCGACCGCAACGAGCGGGACCACCGGGCGCTGGTCGACGCGGTGCGGGCGGGCCGGCTTCCCGCCGCCCCGGACCGCTGAGCCGCTTCGCCGGTCCGGCCGTGCGCTGGTCCAGGAGGATGGCAGTACCGGAACCGGCTCATCCGTCCAGCGGGTGCATCGCGGATGAATCAGCACATTGTGCTATCTCCTTGTGGACACTTGTCGACGTTTGTGGGACAGCCCGTTCCGGACGGGTTGCGACGCCGAGGAGGCAACGACCATGTCGGCCGAACCCGCCGCGGCGGCGGACCCCGCCGCGCGGATCCGCACCCGCGGCTACGCCGCGCTCCTCGTGCTTGCGGCGGCTCTCGGCATCCCGGTCTCGGCGGTGGCGTTCGGTTTCCTGGCGCTCACCCACGAACTCCAGTCGCTGACCTACCACGACCTGCCCCGGGCGCTGGGGTTCGCCGGCACACCGTCCTGGTGGCCGGTGCCGCTGCTCGCCGTGGCCGGCCTGCTGGTCGGGCTGACCGTCCGCCGTCTGCCGGGGCGGGGCGGTCACCGGCCCGCCGACGGAATGGTGGCCACGGGGGCACCCTCGGCGGTGGAGCTGCCCGGCATCGTGCTCGCGGCGATCGCCTCGCTCGGCCTCGGGGCGGTGCTCGGCCCCGAGGCGCCGCTCATCGCGCTCGGCGGCGGACTGGCCGTGTACGCTGCGCGCCTGGTCAGGCCCGGCATCGGGCCCGGCCCCAGCGCGGTGATGGGGGCCGCGGGGAGCTTCGCCGCGATCAGCGCGCTGCTGGGCTCGCCGCTCCTGGGGGCCTTTTTGCTGATGGAGGCCTCGGGGCTGGCCGGGATGATGCTCGGAATGGTCCTGGTGCCGGGGCTGCTGGCGGCCGGCATCGGCGCGCTCATCTTCACCGGACTCGGCTCCTGGACCGGGCTCGGGACGTACTCCCTGGCGCTGCATCACGTACCCCGGGCAGCGGGGCCGGACATCGCGCAGTTCGGCTGGGCCGTCGTCCTCGGGCTGGCCGCGGCCTTCGTCGGCACGGGCATCCAGCGGCTCGCCGGGCTCCTCCAGGAGCGGGTGGAGCGGCGGACCGTGACAGCCACCGCCGTCATGGGCGCGGTCGTCGGCGTGGCCGCGCTCGTGTACGCGCAGGGCACCGGACGGGACGCGTCCGGGGTGCTGTACTCCGGGGAGAACGCCCTCGATCCGCTGCTGGCGCAGAGCGCCGGGTACTCGGTGGGCACACTGGTGCTGCTGGTCGCCTGCAAGGCCGTGGCGTACTGCGCGTCCCTGAGCTGCTTCCGGGGAGGCCCGGTGTTCCCGGCGATGTTCGTGGGGGCGGCGGGCGGCATCGCCATGTCCCATCTGCCGGGACTGGGCCTCACGTCGGGCTTCGCGATGGGCATCGGCGCCATGTGTGTGGCGATGCTCAAGCTCCCGATGACATCGGTGCTGCTGGCGACACTGCTGCTGGGGTCCGAGGGTCTCACCGTGATGCCGCTCGTGATCGTCTCGGTCGTGGTCTCCTATGTCGTCACGATCAGGCTCGCACCGTCCCCGGCCGGTGCCCGGCCGGATCGGGGATGACGGGCCTCCGCCGTGACCTCAGACGCTCTCCTTCTCCTGGAACGGATTCGCGCACAGCGCCCAGATGACGAAGACGTCGATGGCGATGAGCACGAGCGACCAGAGCGGGTAGTGGGGCAGCCACAGGAAGTTGGCGATTGCGCTCAGCCCCGCGAGCACGATGCCCACCACACGCGCCCATACGGCTCCGGTGAACAGCGCGCAGCCGGCGATCACGATGAGGACGCCGAGTGCGAGGTGGATCCAGCCCCAGCCGGTGAGGTTGAACCGGAACAGATAGTCGCGGGTGGCGACGAACACGGCGTCCTTGGCTATGGCGGCGATTCCTTCGAGGATCGCCATCGTTCCGCCGAAGATCATCAGTACCGCCGCGAAGGCGGTCCCGCCGATCCGGAAGGGCCGGTGCGAACTCGAAGGGGCGGCGGGCGCCGCCGACGGTCCGCTGGTGGTACTGGCCATTGCGGCCTCCTCGGGCTGCCGATCGACCCGGCGGACCGAGTGGGCCACCGGGACCTCCCCGACCAAGCGTGTCACGTCGGCACCCACCCGGCACAGCGGCCGTTCCCCGGGGTCGCAGCCGTCCTGCGATCCATCTCCGTACAGGGATATCATCTCCATAATGAGAGAAATCGAAGAGGCGGAGCCCGGCTCCGTCGATGCCCGGCTCGCCGCGAGGCTGGGTGAACTGCGCGCCGGACGCGGCTGGTCACTGGACGAGCTCTCGCGCCGCAGCGGGGTGAGCCGGTCCACGCTGTCCCGGCTGGAACGCGGCGAGCTGAGCCCGACCGCCGCCCTGCTCGGCAGGTTGTGCACGGTCCACGGGCGGACGATGTCCCGGCTGCTGCTGGAGGTGGAGGCGGAGCCCCCGCAGCTCGTCCCGGCCGCACGGCAGCCGGTCTGGCGGGACGAGGCATCGGGTTTTGTACGCCGCTCGGTGTCGCCGCCGCACAGCGGCCTGCGCGCGGAGGTCGTCGAGGGCACCCTCGACGCGGGTGCCGCCATCACGTACGAGGACGCGCCGGTGTCCGGCGTGGAGCAGCACGTCTGGGTGCTGGAGGGAACGGTCGAGATCACCGTCGACGGCACCGCGCACACCGTGCGCCGCGGCGACTGCCTCCGGTTCCGGCTGCGCGGTCCCTCGCACTTCCACTGCCCCGGGCCGGGCCGGGTCCGCTACGCCCTGATGATCGTTCTGCCGTGAGAGGACCCCGCACATGATCGAGATCGCCCCCGTACGCGGCCACGAACTGGTCACCTACGCCGATGAGTTGGCCGCTCTCCTGGTGGACACCGTGGACGGCGGATCGTCGGTGGGTTTCCTCGCGCCGCTGGACCGCGAGGTGGCCGCCGACTGGTGGCGGGAGCGGGCCGGGGCCGTCGACGCGGGCCGCCTGCAGGTCTGGATCGCCCGCGACGCGGAACGGGTCGCCGGTACCGTCGCGCTGGACCGGGCCGGGCTGCCCAACGCCCGGCACCGCGCGGAGGTGACCAAACTGATGGTGCGTCCGTCGGCCCGCGGCCGGGGCGTGGGCCGGTCGCTGCTCGACGCCGCCGAGCGGTCGGCCGCCGGTGCCGGTGTCACGCTGCTGGTACTGGACACCGAGAGCGGAAGTCCGGCCGAGCGGCTCTACCGTTCGGCGGGCTGGACGGAGTGCGGCTCGATCCCGGACTACGCCGAGGATCCGGCCGGGGTGCTGAGGCCGACGACGCTCTACTACAAGGCGATCGGCCCCGCGCAGGCGCTGCCCGGCCGGTGAGCGGCGCGCGGATCTCCGGTCGGGGCGCAGGAGTTCGGCACTCGCCCGGTATCCGTACAGGGGTCGCTCGTCGGGGTCATGCCCCGGACGCCTCCGTGGCCGGACTCCCGCAGGTCGGTGGCGTGCGGGGACCTGGGCGGACGGGGAACGGGCTTCGTACGGAGCGGACGCGGGCGTGACAATGGGTGCGGAAGCCACACCTCACGAGGAGACCTCATGACGCTGCACGACATCCCTCTGCGCACGCTCACCGGCGAGCCCACGTCCCTGGCCGACTACCGTGGCCGGGCCGTCCTGTTGGTGAATGTCGCGTCCAAGTGCGGGCTCACCCCGCAGTACGCGGGCCTGGAGAAGCTCCAGAACGACTACGCGGAGCGCGGCTTCACCGTGCTCGGCGTGCCGTGCAACCAGTTCGCCGGCCAGGAGCCGGGGAGCCCGGAGGAGATCCAGACCTTCTGCTCGACCACGTACGGGGTCAGCTTCCCGCTGCTGGAGAAGACCGACGTGAACGGTGAGGGGCGCCATCCGCTCTACGCCGAGCTGGCGCAGCTCGCGGACGCGGACGGCGAGGCCGGTGACGTCCAGTGGAACTTCGAGAAGTTCCTCATCTCGCCCGCGGGCGAACCGGTGGCCCGTCTGCGCCCGCGCGTCGAGCCCCAGGCACCCGAGCTCGTCGCGGCCATCGAGGCCCTGCTGCCTGCCTGACGGACCGTGTCCCCGGTCGCCGGGCGGGCGACCGGGGACGCCCTCGGTCAGCGGATCGGCATGCCCGAGAGGGTGCGGGCGATCACCAGGCGCTGGATCTCGCTGGTGCCCTCGAAGATCGTGTAGATCGCCGCGTCCCGGTGCATCCGCTCCACCGGGTACTCACGGGTGAAGCCGTTGCCGCCGAGGATCTGGACGGCCTGGGCGGTGACCTTCTTCGCCGTCTCGCTCGCGTACAGCTTGGACATCGAGCCCTCGGCCGAGGTGAACGGCTTGCCGGTGGTCGCCATCCACGAGGCGCGCCACACCAGCAGCCGGGCCGCGTCGATCTGCGTGCGCATGTCGGCCAGCTGGAAGGCGATGCCCTGGTTGTCGATGATGGGCCGGCCGAACTGGGTGCGGGTCTTCGCGTAGTCCAGCGCCACCTCGTACGCCGCGCGGGCGGTGCCGACCGCCATGGCGCCGACCGCGGGGCGGGACGCCTCGAAGGTGGCCATCGCGGCGTTCTTCACCCGCTCACCGCCGGAGGCGGCGCGCTCACGGGCCCGCGCCAGGCGCTGGTCGAGCTTCTCCTTGCCGCCGAGGAGGCAGTGGCCGGGGATCCGGACGTCCTCCAGGACGACCTCGGCGGTGTGCGAGGCACGGATGCCGTGTTTCTTGAACTTCTGGCCCTGGGAGAGCCCGGGGGTGTCCGGCGGCACGATGAACGAGGCGTGCCCCTTGGACCCCAGCTCGGCGTCGACCACGGCGACGACGACATGGACGTTGGCGATGCCGCCATTGGTCGCCCAGGTCTTGGTGCCGTTCAGCACCCACTCGTCCTTGGCCTGGTCGTACACGGCCCGGGTACGCATCGAGGCCACGTCGGAACCGGCGTCCGGCTCGGAGGAGCAGAAGGCCGCGACCTTGACGTCGTCGGCGTCACCGTACATCTGCGGGATCCAGGTGCCGATCTGCTCCTCGGTGCCGTTGGCGAGGACGCCCACGGCCGCCAGGCCCGTGCCGACGATGGACAGGGCGATGCCCGCGTCCCCCCAGAAGAGCTCCTCCATCGCCATCGGGATGCCGAGGCCCGTCGGGTCGAAGAACTGCTGGGCGTAGAAGTCGAGGGAGTAGATGCCGACCTTGGCCGCCTCCTGGATGACGGGCCAGGGCGTCTCCTCACGCTCGTCCCACTCCGAAGCCGCCGGACGGATCACATCCGCGGCGAAGCCGTGAAGCCAGTCACGGACCTGCTTCTGGTCATCGTTGAGTTCGAGCGTGAACTCCGCCATGTTCCCCTCCACGTACTGCTGTGAAAAACCACTCGTTACTTGCGGTAACCGCAGTCTGTTACCGACAAGTAGCCTCTGTCAACCGTCCCGGTTCGGATCCGCACGGCGCTGGGCAGGGTGTTACGTTGCGCAGGCAGGACGCATTTGCACGGCCAGGGGCGGGGAGAGGCGACATGGAGAGCACACGACAGGCAGAGCGACAGCGGACAGCGGCCGAAAGCCGCCGCCGCGAGCTCCTCGAAGCCGCCGACCGCGTGGTGCTCAGGGACGGGCCCGGGGCCTCGATGAACGCCATCGCGGCGGAGGCCGGAATCACCAAGCCGATCCTCTACCGGCACTTCGGCGACAAGGGCGGTCTCTACCGCGCCCTCGCCAAGCGGCACACCGACGCCCTGCTGATCGCGCTGCGGGCGGCGCTCGACGCCCCCGCCGAGCGCCGGCGGCGCGTCGAGTCGACGCTCGACACCTACCTCGCGGCGATCGAGGCCCGCCCGCAGGTCTACCGCTTCCTGATGCACCCGTCCGACGACGCGGCGCCCTCGACGGAGCAGGGCTTCGACGTCGGACGGCACTCGGCGCCGCTGCTGCGCAGACTCGGCGAGGAACTCGCCCTGGTGATCGCCGAGCGGGTGGACCTGGGCCCGGACAGCGAGGCCATGGCCCGGATCTGGGGCCACGGCATCGTCGGCATGATGCACGCCGCGGGCGACTGGTGGCTGGGCGAACGCCCTTGCTCCCGCGAACAGTTGGTGAGCAGCCTGGCCGATCTGCTGTGGGGCAGGCTGGCCGCGGCGGGCGACCGTCCCGGCGGACCCGGCTTCTAGGGCCGGGCTTCCAGGACCCGGGTTCCAGGACCGGGTTCTAGGACGCGGCCTCACCGGTGCGCGCCCAGGGCGCGCGGCGGGCCGCTCGCATCGTCCTTCTGCGGCGCAGCCCGGTCAACCGGTCCGTGTAGACCGTGCCTTCGAGATGGTCGCACTCGTGCTGGAGGCAGCGCGCGAAGAACCCGGTGCCGGTGATCCGGACCGGTTCGCCGTCGACCGTGCGGCCCTCGACGACCGCACGGTCGAACCGCGGGGTGGCCGCTTCGAGTCCGGGCAGCGAGAGACAGCCCTCCGGGCCGCGTACGGTGATGCCGTCGGCCTCGACAAGTCCGGGGTTGACGAGGTGCCCGAGGTGACGGATGTCGTCGTCGTCCGGGCAGTCGTAGACGAACACCCGCAGTGGAACGCCGATCTGGTTGGCCGCGAGGCCGACGCCCTCGGCCGCGTACATGGTGGCGTACATGTCCTCGACGAGCCGGGCGAGCGAGGGGCCGAAGTCGGTGACGGGTTCACAGGCCCCGTGCAACACCGGATCACCGAGCAGGCTCATGGCACGAATCAGTCCGGAACTGCCGGGGATCGGGCGGTTTCGCATGGCCGCAATCGTACGTTCCACGCGACCTCCACCTTCCCGGCGGTGCCAGGGTGCGGTCGCCGCGCCGGACATCGATAGGCTGGGCGTGGACCGATGCAAGGAGGATCTAGGACGATGGCAGGCAACACGGACCCGCTGTCGCCGCGGGCCAAGCTGGCCGTGACGGCGGGCAAGGCCGCGGCGGCGGTGTCACGCGCCGCAGGGCGCGGCAGCGGATCGGTGATCGGCGGCCGGGTGGCGCTCAAGCTCGACCCCGACCTGCTGGGGCGGCTGGCGCAGCACCTGGACGTGATCCTCGTGTCGGCGACGAACGGCAAGACGACGACCACCCGGCTGATCGCCGAAGCACTGCGGGCCGCGGGCCCGGTGGTGTCCAACGCGCTCGGCGCCAACATGCCGGCGGGCATCACCTCGGCGCTGGCCGGCGGCTCGGACGCGCAGTACGGCGTGATAGAGGTGGACGAGAAGTACCTCGCCGGGGTCGCTCGCGACACGACGCCCAAGGTGATCGCACTGCTCAACCTCTCGCGCGACCAGCTGGACCGCGCGGCGGAGACCCGGATGCTGGCGGAGAAGTGGCGTGAGGGGCTGTCCGGCTCGAAGGCCGTGATCGTCGCGAACGCGGACGACCCGCTGATCGTCTGGGCGGCTTCCTCCTCCCCCAATGTGGTGTGGGTCGCGGCGGGACAGGCGTGGAAGGACGACGCCTGGTCCTGCCCCTCCTGCGGCGGTGTGATGCAGCGCCCCGGCGACGACTGGTTCTGCGGCGAGTGCGGATTCCGCCGGCCGGCCCCCAGCTGGGTCCTGCACGGCGACTACGTCCTGGACCCGCACGGTTCGGCGTGGCCGATCCACCTCCAGCTGCCCGGCCGCGCCAACAAGGCCAACGCCACCAGCTCCGCCGCCGTGGCTGCCGTCTTCGGTGTGCCACCGCAGGTCGCGCTGGAGCGCATGTACCAGGTGCAGGCCGTCGCGGGCCGCTACGACGTGGTGTCCTTCCTCGGCCGTGAGCTGCGGCTGCTGCTGGCGAAGAACCCGGCCGGCTGGCTCGAAACGTTTTCCCTGATCGACCCGCCGCCCACGCCGGTGATCCTCTCCGTCAACGCCCGTGGCGCGGACGGCACGGACACCTCCTGGCTGTGGGACGTGGACTACACCCAGCTCGCCGGTCACCCGATCTTCGTGCTCGGCGACCGCAAGCTGGACCTGGCGGTCCGTCTCGAAGTGGCCGGTCTCGACTTCCGGGTCTGCGAGAACCTCGACGAGGCCGTGCAGCAGGCCCCGCCCGGCCGCATCGAGGTCATCGCCAACTACACCGCCTTCCAGGATCTGCGCCGTCGTGTCGGCAACTGACCCCGGCCCCGGCCACCTCCGGAGAGGACGAAGCATGAGCAACAACGGTCTGCGTCTGGTCTGGGTCTACCCCGACCTCCTCAGCACCTACGGCGACCAGGGCAACGCGCTGGTGGTGGAGCGCCGGGCCCGGCAGCGCGGTCTCGATGTGCAGCGCGTCGACGTGCGCAGCGACCAGCCGATCCCGACGTCCGGCGACATCTATCTGATCGGCGGCGGTGAGGACCGGCCGCAGCGGCTCGCCGCGGAGCGGCTGCGCCGCGACGGCGGGCTCAGCCGGGCCGCGTCGAACGGCGCGATCATCTTCTCGGTCTGCGCGGGTTACCAGATCCTCGGCCACGAGTTCATCAACGACCTCGGTGAGCGCGAGCCCGGTCTCGGGCTGCTCGACGTGGTCTCCACCCGCGGCGAGGGAGCCCGCTGCGTCGGTGACGTACTGGCCGACATCGACCCGAACCTCGGCCTGCCTCCGCTGACCGGGTTCGAGAACCACCAGGGCGTCACCCACCTCGGCCCGACGGCACGTCCGTTCGCCCGGGTGCAGTTGGGCCGGGGCAACGGCACCGGCGACGGCACCGAGGGCGCGTACAACGACACCGTTTTCGGTACGTACATGCACGGCCCGGTCATGGCTCGCAATCCGCTGATCGCGGATCTGCTGCTGAAGCTGGCGCTCGATGTCAACGCCCTGCCGCCGACGGACGACCGCTGGTACGAGGCGCTGCGCGCCGAGCGCATCGCGTCGGCCACGCAGCCCGCCTGATGAGGCGGTTTTCGCTCGTCTGAGCGGAGTCCAGCAGGCGGACGCCCGGTTCGGTCCCGCCACCCTGCGCCGGTAGGGTGGCGGGGATCCAACCGGACGACGTGGTCCGGTCGTCGGCCCACGTTGCAAAGGTTTCCCGGGCAATGCGAATTGGTGTGCTCACCTCCGGCGGCGACTGCCCCGGCCTCAACGCCGTCATCCGTTCCGTCGTTCATCGCGCGGTGGTCGACCACGGCGACGAGGTCATCGGCTTCCACGACGGGTGGAAGGGCCTCCTTGAGTGCGACTACCGCAAGCTCGACCTCGACGCGGTCGGCGGCATCCTCGCCCGCGGCGGTACGATCCTCGGCTCCTCCCGGGTCCAGCCCGCCCACCTGCGCGGCGGTGTGGAGCAGGCCAGGGGCCATGTCTCCGATCTGGGTCTCGACGCGATCATCCCGATCGGCGGCGAGGGCACGCTGAAGGCGGCCAACCTGCTCTCCGAGGCGGGGCTGCCGATCGTCGGCGTGCCGAAGACCATCGACAACGACATCGCCTCGACCGATGTGACCTTCGGCTTCGACACCGCGGTCGGCGTCGCGACCGAGGCGCTCGACCGGCTCAAGACGACCGCCGAGTCGCACCAGCGGGTGCTGATCGTCGAGGTCATGGGCCGCCACACCGGCTGGATCGCCCTGCACTCGGGCATGGCGGCCGGCGCGCACGCCATCGTGGTGCCGGAGCGCCCGTTCGACATCGACGAGCTGACCGAGGTGGTCGGGCGGCGGTTCTCGGCGGGCAAGAAGTTCGCGATCGTCGTCGTCGCCGAGGGCGCCAAGCCCCGCGAGGGCACCTCCATGGAGATCGAGCAGGGCGTCAAGGACATCTACGGGCACGAGCGGTTCGCCGGCATGGCCACGCAGCTCTCCTCCGAGCTGGAGCGGCGCCTGGGCAAGGAGGCCCGTCCGGTGATACTCGGTCATGTGCAGCGGGGCGGCACGCCGACCGCGTACGACCGGGTGCTCGCCACCCGCTTCGGCTGGCACGCGGTGGAGGCCGCGCACCGCGGTGAATTCGGCATGATGACGGCGCTGCGCGGCACGGACATCGTGATGGTGCCGCTGGGCGAGGCCGTGGAGACGCTGAAGACCGTCCCGGCCGAGCGGTACGCCGAGGCGGAGTGCGTGCTCTGAGCGACACCCCGTCCTACGGACCGCCCCCGGCCGCAACTGCGGCCGGGGGCAGTTCTACTCTGGTCGGAACAACCGGCACGAAACGGGGACGCCCCCAGCAGGAGTGAACAGATGGATCACAGCGGGCACGGCATGAACATGGATCTGCCGCCGTTCACGCTGGGACGTGGGCTCCAATTCTCCGCGGACCCGTTCTTCCTCGTCGGCTGCCTTCTCGGCATCGGCCTGTACGCGTACGCCGTGCTGCGGCTGCGCAGACGCGGGGACAGCTGGCCGGCCGGCCGGACCGTGTTCTTCGTCGTCGGCGTGCTGAGCGTCGCCCTGGTGATGTGCACCAAGCTCAACGACTACGGCATGGTCATGTTCAGCGTGCACATGGTGCAGCACATGGTGATCAGCATGCTGTCGCCGATCCTGCTGCTGCTGGGCGCTCCGGTGACCCTGGCGCTGCGTGCGCTGCCGGTCGCCGCCCGTGGCCGTACCGGTCCGCGCGAGCTGCTGCTCAAGCTGCTGCACAGCCGGTACATGAGGATCATCACGCATCCCGCCTTCACGATCCCGATCTTCATCGCCAGCCTGTACGGGCTGTACTTCACCCCGCTCTTCGACTTCCTGATGGGCTCGAAGACCGGTCACATCGCGATGATGGTGCACTTCCTCGCGGTCGGCCTGGTGTTCTTCTGGCCGATCATGGGCGTCGATCCGGGCCCGCACCGTCCCGGCTATGTGATGCGGATGCTGGAGCTGTTCGCAGGGATGCCGTTCCACGCGTTCTTCGGTATCGCACTGATGATGGCGACCACCCCGATGGTGGGGACGTACCAGCATCCGCCGGCCTCGCTGGGCATCGACGCGCTGAGCGATCAGGGCTGGGCGGGCGGTATCGCCTGGGCCTTCAGCGAGATCCCCTCGGTGCTGGTGCTCATCGCGCTGGTCTTCCAGTGGTACCGCTCCGAGCAGCGGACGGCGAAGCGCTCGGACCGCCGGGCCGACCGGGACGGTGACCAGGAGCTGCAGGCGTACAACGCCTATCTCGCCTCATTGCAGGCGCGCGGGCAGTAGCGGTGGGCATGCCTCAGGGGTGACGATGGCATCCACGGCCGCACGGCCGATGAGGAGGGTGCGGGCATGTCCGGATCCACGAAGGCCATGGGAGTGCTCACGCTGACCGCCCTGGTCGTGGTCACCGCCTACACGGTGGCCCTGGGGAGCAGCGGCTGGCTCTGGTTCGGTTGGGTGGTGCTCGGCCTGATCACCCTGGGGATGGCGGCGACACGCGAGTCCTGACCCGTGACGCGCACCCCCTGACCGCCTTAGGCCGGGCGTCCGGCACCGGCGGCGTCGCGTCGGCGCGGGCGGTTGCCCTCACGTCCCGGCCGACGCCGGGACGTACCCCTTCGACCGCGCCGTCCGGCGGCGCATGAAGGGTTCGTCCACCGCCCGGTGAGCCGTGCGGCGGACCATTGAAGAAACATGCGGCCCCGGCTCCGGGCGCCTTGCTGTTCACCTGCGGCTGTCCGCCGCCGAACCGGCCCCGCCCGTCCCCCCACCCCGGCGGACGCGAGCGGTGATTGCGCTTCAACTCTTGACAGGTGCGCGTCACCGCGTCACGGTGGGAGCGCTCCCACCGTCAAGACTTGCACACGACGACGGCCGCTTCCCCGGTGGCGGGAGCGTCCGTCGCACCGGGCCCCGATCGCCCCGGAACGTGCCGCAGCCCCACCGCAGTACGCACCCCGCACCCCCTTTCCCCAGGACGCACCGATGGTCACCGCCCTCGTCGGCGGGGCCCCGGTTGCAGGGCAGCGCGCACCGACGAAGGCGTTGCCCCGGCACAGCGCACCCGCGGGCCGACCTCCCGCGGACACCGAGAGAAACCTGGAGCCGCAATGAAACGAACAGGCACCACCTCGCACGGGTTACGCCGAAGGCTCGCCGCACTCTCCGCCCTCGCGATGGGCGCGGCACTGACGGTCGCCCTTCCCGCACCGGCGTCGGCCGCGGCCCGGGTCGACAACCCCTACGCCGGCGCCACGCCGTACGTGAACCCCGACTGGTCCGCCAGGGCCGCCGCCGAGCCCGGCGGCGGTGCCATCGCCGACGAGCCCTCGTTCGTCTGGATGGACCGCATCGCGGCCATCGAGGGCGCGGGGGACGCGATGGGGCTGCGCGAGCACCTCGACACGGCGCTGGACCAGGGCGCCGACCTGTTCCAGATGGTTGTCTACGACCTGCCCGGCCGGGACTGTGCCGCGCTGGCCTCCAACGGTGAACTCGGACCCACGGAGATCGACCGGTACAAGGCCGAGTACATCGACGCCATCGCCGGCATCCTCTCCGACCCGGCCTACGCGAACCTGCGTGTCGTCACCCTCATCGAGCCGGACTCGCTGCCGAATCTGGTGACCAACGCCGGCGGCGGCGCCGGTTCCACCGAGGCCTGCGCGACGATGAAGGCGAACGGCAATTACGAGAAGGGCATCGGCTACGCCCTGCACACCCTGGGCGCGATCCCCAACGTCTACAACTACGTCGACGCAGCCCACCACGGGTGGCTGGGCTGGGACTCCAACTTCGTACCGGCCGCGCAGGAATTCAAGAAGGCCGCGACCACGGAGGGGGCGACGGTCGCCGACGTGCACGGCTTCATCGTCAACACGGCCAACTACTCGGCGCTGAAGGAGCCCCACTTCAAGGTCACCGACGCGGTGAACGGCACGACGGTGCGCCAGTCCACATGGGTGGACTGGAACTACTACGTCGACGAGCTGTCCTTCGCACAGGCGCTGCGCTCGGAGTTGGTGCGCCAGGGCTTCGCCCAGGACATCGGCATGCTGGTCGACACGGCCCGCAACGGCTGGGGCGGCCCGGCCCGGCCCACCGGCGCGGGCCCGCTGACCGGTGTCGACGCCTATGTCGACGGCGGCCGGGTCGACCGGCGCATCCACGCCGGCAACTGGTGCAACCAGAGCGGTGCGGGCATCGGCGAGCGGCCGACCGTCGCCCCGGAACCAGGTGTCGACGCCTACGTCTGGGCGAAGCCGCCGGGCGAGTCGGACGGCAACAGCGTGCCCATCGACAACGACGAGGGCAAGGGCTTCGACCGGATGTGCGACCCGACATACCCCGGTAACGGCCGCAACGGCTACAACCTGTCCGGCGCCCTGCCGGACGCCCCGCTCGCGGGCCACTGGTTCTCCGCGCAGTTCCAGGAACTGGTGCGCAACGCCTACCCGCCACTGGACGGTGGAAGCGCGTGACCGCCCGCGCACCCTCGTCGGGCGGTCGGTCCGCCTGAGCCGGATTCCCGCTGCCCGCCCGGACGGGCAGCGGGAATCCGTCACCGCGCGATCCGTCCCTCTGCCGCTCTCCCGGCAGAGGGACGTCCGGTGCCGCCTCAGGCCTCCTGGAGCCCGGGGCGGCCGGCCTCGGTCACGTAGGAGGTCCGGGTCGAGACGGGTGCGCCGGGGGTGGTGACGTACGGGAGCACCTTGAAGTCGGCGCGGCAGCTGTCCCGGGTCAGCGAGCAGTGCACATATCCGCGCTGGAAATTGGTGAATTTGATGTGGTCGTTGGCCGCGAGCAGCTTGGCCCCGGAGGGGTCCAGGTCCATCCCGTCCTTGGTGGTGGAGATGGACGAGCCGACGAATTCGACGCCGAGTGTCGGCGAGTCCGGATCGTCGAAGTTCTGCTTGAGGTCGGCGGCGAGGTGGCGGTGCATATCGCCGGTGAGGACGACCGGGTTGTTCACGCTGCGGTCGGTGAGCTCCTTGAACAGCCGTCGGCGGGCGTCCACGTAGCCGTCCCAGAAGTCCATCACGAATGCCTGACCGGGGCCGGGGTCGGTGTCGACCTGGGTCACGGGGATCTGCTGGGAGATCATGTTCCACGTCGTGTCGGAGCGCCCGAGGCCGCGGTGCAGCCACTCTTCCTGCTCGGGGCCGAGGATGGTGCGGCCGGGCGTCAACCGTTCGTCGCAGCCGCTCTTGATGCCGTCGCCGCAGGGCTGGTCGTCGCGGAAGAGCCGGGTGTCGAGTATGTGGAAGGTGGCCATCCGCCCGTAGCGCAGCCGGCGGTACATCCGTGCCTCGAAGCCGTTCGGCTTGTTCGGCAGCCGCAGCGGCAGGTGCTCGTAGTACGCCTGGAAGGCGGCCGCCGCGCGCTCGCGGAAGACCGCCGGGTCCTGGTCGGGTTCGGTGTCGGCCTTGGACTTGTCGCGCGCCCAGTTGTCCTCGACCTCGTGGTCGTCCCAGACGAGGGCGAACGGGTGGGCCTGGTGGGCGGCGATGAGGTCGGGGTCGAAGCGGTGCAGGGCGTGCCGGTTGCGGTACTGCACGAGGTTCATCGGCTCGGGCCGCAGTTCGGCGGCGACGGGGACGTTGCGCACGCCTCCCATCGCGTCGATGGCGTTCTCGTAGATGTAGTCGCCCAGGTGCAGGACCAGATCGATGTCCTCCTCGGCGAGGTGCCGGTAGGCGGTGTAGAAGCCCTCGAACCACGCCTGGCAGGAGACGAAGGCGAAGTCCAGCTTCCTGGGTCGGCTGTGCGGCGGGGGCGCGGTGCGGGTGCGGCCGACCGGGCTGTGCACACCGCCGGCGCGGAAGCGGTAGTAGTAGTGCCGGTCCGGCTGGAGTCCGGAGACCTCCACGTGGACGGAGTGGGCGAGTTCGGGCACCGCGCGGGTCCGTCCCCGGCGTACGACGGACCGGAAGCGGTCGTCACGGGCGACCTCCCACTGCACGTCGACGGCGTACGGCGGCATGCCGCCGCTGCCGTCGGGCGCGAGGGGCTGAGGGGCGAGGCGGGTCCACAGTACGACCCCGTCCGGCCACGGGTCGCCGGACGCCACGCCGAGGGTGAACGGGTCCTCGTGGAGGGGCGTGTCACCCCAGGCCCGGCCCGCGGACAGGCCGGACGCGGCCAGGGCCATGCCGACCGTACCGCCGAGCAACACCCGTCTTCCGAAGCCTCCGGTACCACCTGACGCACTGTTCATTTGCATGAAACTCGTCCCTTCGTCGGGCGGAATTCCGTCCGGTACGAGATGGGATCGGCGCGTGATTTCACGCCCGTCCATGTGGTAATCACAGGCTGGATATCACAGAGGAAACACACGCCACAAGACCACCTACGAGTGGTCATATTGCCGTTCACAGGCGGTTAGTTGAGGAGACATCAGCCCTTCTCCGACGCGACCGAGGACGTGTCGGCAACACCCTTGACACCCCTGGGGGTGGCTCATAGTCTCCACGCCACAGAATTAACGTTAGATTTCACATCGGGAAATTCGGTGCGACGGAAGGACGTGTTCGTGTCCGGTCCCCCGGCGGCGGGTGCCCCCGCCGGCCGCCCCGCCGAAGGGCCGGTGACCGGCCGTCCGAAGGTCCGGAGGCTGCGCCCGTACGCCCTGCGGTGCGAGCACCGCACCACCCCGCTGGGGATCGGCGAACCCGCGCCCCGGCTCTCCTGGCGGCTGGCCTCCGACGTCCGTGGCGACGACCCGGTGGCCTACCGGGTCCGCGTCGCCGAGCACGCCGGGGACCTGGACGGGGGCGGACGGCTCCTCTGGGACACCGGCCGGGTGGCCGATCCCGCCGCCACGGCCGTCGACTACGCGGGGCCCGCGCTCAAGAGCCGCACGCGCTTGCACTGGCGGGTCTCCGTGTGGCCGACCGGGACGGGCACGCCCGCCGAGGAATCCTCGTGGTTCGAGACCGGTTTCACCCGGACCGACGAGTGGCGCGCTTCGTGGATCACCCACGCCCCGCACCCGATCGATGTCATGGACGCGCCCACCGAGGGGGAGTTCGCCCTCGACGACCACGGGCTCGCCCCGTGCCCGGTGCTGCGCCGGTCCTTCACCGCATCGTCCGGTACCCGCGCCAGGCTGTACGTCAGCGCGCGCGGCCTGTACGAGGTCCGGCTCAACGGCGAACGGATCGGCGACGCCGAGCTCGCACCCGGCTGGACCGACTACCACCACCGCGTGCAGTACCAGACCTACGACGTGACCGCGTCGCTGCGGGACGGCGAGAACGTCCTGGCGGCCACCGTCGCGGACGGCTGGTGGAGCGGGTTCGTCGGCTTCGAGCCGCGCCGGGCCGGGGCCCACTACGGCTCGTACCCCCAGTTCCTGGCCGAACTCCACCTGACCGGGGCGGACGGCCGGGATTCGGTGGTGGTCACCGACGAGACCTGGCGCACCGGCACCGGGACGGTCCGCCACGCGGATCTGCTGATGGGCGAGTGCCATGACCTCCGGCGCGGTGCCGACGGCTGGGAGCTGCCCGGCTTCGACGACTCCGGCTGGTCCCGGGCCCGGGTAACGGACGCCGATCACCGGCTGCTGGTGGCCTCCGCAGACGAGCCCGTGCGGGCTGTGACCGAGCTGCGCCCCTGCTCGATGACACGCGTCTCCCCCGGCACGCACATCGTCGACTTCGGCCAGAACCTCGCCGGACGTGTACGGCTGAGCGTGCGCGGGCTCGCGGCCGGGGCCCGGGTGGTGATCCGGCACGCCGAGGTGCTGGACGGGGCGGGGCGGCTCTACACGGCCAACCTGCGTACCGCCGCGGCGACCGACGTACTCGTCGGGGACGGGCGCGAGCACATCGTGTTCGAGCCGCGCTTCACGTATCACGGGTTCCGGTACGCGGAGATCAGCGGCGTGCCCGAGCCGGCCGAGGCCGATGTCGTCGCCGTGGCGCTGCACAGCGACACCCCGTGGGCCGGGGAGTTCGACTGCTCGGACGCCGAGCTGAGGCGGCTCCACGACTGTGTGGCGTGGGGGCAGCGGTCGAACTTCGTGAGCGTGCCCACGGACTGCCCGCAGCGTGACGAGCGGCTCGGCTGGCTGGCCGACGCGCAGGTCTTCCTGCCCACGGCGGCGCTCAACGCCGATGTCGCCGCGTTCTTCACCAAGTGGCTGCGCGACGTCGACGACGCCCGCACCCCCGACGGCGGCTTCACCAATGTCGCCCCGCGTCTCGTGGGCGTCGCCGACGAGGGGGCACCCGGCTGGGCCGACGCGGGGGTGATCGTCCCCTGGCACCTCTACCGCGTCTACGACGACCCGCGCTTCCTCTCCCGGGCCCTGGAAGGCATGTGCGCCTGGGTCGATCTGATCCACCGTCACAACCCCGGTCTGATCTGGCGCGACCGGGTGGGCCCGCACTTCTCCGACTGGCTCGCCCCGGGCACCCCCACCCCGCGCGACGTGATCGCCACGGCGTACTTCGCGCAGAGCGCCCGGCTCACGGCGCAGGCCGCCGATGTACTGGGGCGCAAGGAGGTCGGGGAGCGCTACCACCGGCTGGCGGACGACATCCGCCGTACGTTCACCGAGCGGTTCGTCACCTCCCGCAATTCCGCGGACGGCCTGTCCGTGCGCGTCGCGGGTGACACCCAGACCGGGTATCTCCTCGCGCTCGCCTTCGATCTGCTGCCCGCCGGGCTCGCCGGTGCCGCCGCCCGCCGGCTCGCCGAACTCGTCGAGTCGGCCGGGCCCGCCCTGCTGACGGGCTTCCTCGGGGTGGCGCTCGCCGCGCCCGTCCTCGACGACCACGGGCGGGCCGATCTCGCCCACGCCCTGCTGCTCCGTGACGAGGTGCCGTCGTGGCGGTTCCCGCTGCGGCACGGCGCCACCACGATCTGGGAACGCTGGGACGGGTGGACCCCGGGCACGGGATTCCGGGCGCCGTCGATGAACTCCTTCAACCACTACGCGCTCGGGTCGATCGGCGAATGGCTCTACCGGGGTGTCGCCGGCCTGGACCAGGCGCCGGACTCCACGGGGTACAAGAAGCTGCGGATCCGGCCCCGGCCCGGCGGCCTGCGCCACGCGAGCGCCCACCACGAGTCCGTGCGCGGCACGGTGCGGGTGACCTGGGAACGGCAGGGCGACCGGATCGCCCTGCGCGTCCAGGTGCCGCCCGGCGCCACCGCCGATGTGTACGTGCCCACCACGGACCCCGGCTCGGTCCGCGAATCGGGCCTGGTGCCGAGCGCCGACGACCGCCACATCACGGTGATCGCGACCGCCTCCGACCACGTGGTCCACCGCGTGTCCTCGGGCTCCTACCGCTTCACCGCGGCCCATCCTGCGGTGGACTGCCAAGCGGGGCCGCCCGGGACGGAACCGCCGCTGTCGCTCACCCCGAGCCGACGCACATCAGGACCGGCGACGAAACCTTCGTTCGCCCGTTCGTACGAGGAGGACACACCATGACGACGGGTTCTCGCTTCCGGCCGGGCCGAAGCACGGTCGGCCGCCGGGGATTTCTCCGCATCGGCGGCGGGGTCGCGGCGCTCGCCGCCCTGCCGCCCGCTCTGACCGCCTGCTCGGACTCCGGCGGCGGTTCCGGCAAGCTGCGTGTCGTCGGCGTCGCCGACCAGCAGAAACCGGTGGAGGAGCTCGTCGGCCTCTACCGCAGGTCCCATCCCGACGACACATTCGCCACCTCCTTCGCGCCCACGGACCAGGTGCAGACGGTGGTGCGCACCCAGCTCGCCGGTGGCAACGCCCCGGATGTGCATGTGCTCTATCCGGGCAGTGGCAGCGCCATGTCCATGGTCGAGCTGGCCAAGGCCGGGCTGCTCGCCGACCTCAGCGACCAGCCGTGGACCAAGGAGGTCCCGGCGAACTTCCATCCCGCTTACCGGCACGAAGGAAAAACGTATCTGTACTCGGCGGGCAGCAGCGCCATCGGAGCCATCTACAACAAGAAGGCCTTCGCCGAGGCCGGGGTGGAGCCGCCCCGGACATGGAGCGAGCTCCTGGACGTCTGCGCCAGGTTGAAGGCCAAGGGCATCGTCCCGATCGCACTCGGCGCACAGACCCCCTGGGTCACCCAGCTGATCACGTACGCGCTGGTCCCCAACGCCGTCTATGCGAAGAACCCCGGCTTCGACGCGGAGATGGCCTCCGGCAAGGCCCACTTCCGCGGCTCCGGGTGGGCCGACGCCATGGGCAAGTACCAGGAGCTCCAGCGCCGGGGCTTCTTCAACGAGAACCCCAACGGAACGACGTACGAGCAGCAGACCTCGATGGTCGCCGGCGGCAAGGCCGCCATGGCCGTCCAGGTCTCCGCCGTGCTCGCCAACTTCCGCCAGGCCACCCGGACCCCGGAGGACCTCGGCATGTTCCCCTTCCCCGGTGGTGACGACCCCGCGAAGCTGTGGATCCCGGCGGGCATCGTCGTCGGGCTCGGTGTCTCGGCGCGGTCCAGGAAGTCGGCCGGGGCCAAGGCGTTCATCGAATTCCTGGGGAAGCAGGAGAACGTCGACCGCTGGGCACAGTCCGTGGCCGCGATCCCGTTCAAGCGCGATGCCTCGACGAAGATCGACCCGGTCCTCTCCGGCTTCCTGCCCATCATCGACGACAACCGGGCCGTGCCCTTCATGGACCAGAGCTGGCCCAACGCCGAGGTGCAGCCCGCCCACTTCGCCGCCGTGCAGAATCTGCTCGCCGGGAAGACGGATGTCGACGGCGCCCTGGGACAGATGGACGAGGCCTACGGGAAGAAATCGTGACGAGCACCCCCCAGAAAACCGTCCCCGGCACGGTCGAAGAGGCCGGGGACCTGCCACGAACGGGCCGGGGCCGAGCTGCCCGGCGCCGCGACCACACCGTCCCGCCCCGGCTCTTCGTCGTCCCGGCCCTCGTCGTCTACGCCGTCGTCGTGCTCTACCCGAGCCTCGCCGGGGTGATGTACGCCTTCACCGACTGGTCCGGGATCGGCGGGTTCTCCTTCACCGGCACGGACAACTTCCGCGCCCTGCTCGACGACGGCCGGGCCCTGGAGTCCGTCACCAACACCCTGCTCCTGACGGTCGCCGTGGTCGTCGTCCAGAACGGCATCGGCCTGCTGCTGGCCCTCGGTGTGCACACCAACATCAAGTCCCGTGCGGTGCTGCGGCTGATCTTCTTCGCACCGGCCGTGGTCAGCCCCGTCATGGTGGCGATCCTGTGGAAGTACGTCTACAACCCGGAGAACGGCGCCGGGCTCAACGGACTGCTCGGCGCCGTCGGACTCGGCGGGCTGCGTCAGGACTGGCTCGGCAATCCCTCGCTCGCCCTGTGGTCCGTCGCCGCGATGGTCGTGTGGCAGTACGCGGGCTACTCGATGGTCGTCTTCCTGGCCGGGCTCCAGGGCGTGCCCGCCGAACTCCACGAGGCCGCGAGGATCGACGGGGCGGGTTCCTGGCAGCGCTTCCGCTATGTCACCTGGCCGCTCCTGGCCCCCGCGCTGACGATCAACCTGATGCTGTCGACGATCGGCGGACTCAAACTCTTCGACCAGGTGTACGCCGCCACGAACGGCGGCCCCGGCACCTCCAGCGAGACCCTGTCGACCGTCCTGTACAAGGAGGCTTTCGTCTACGGGAAGTTCGGCTACAGCACCGCGGTGGCCCTGGTCCTCGCACTGTTCGTCGCCGCGGTCTCCCTGGTCCAGCTCCGTTATCTGCGTGCGAGGGAGGTCACCGCGTGAGCGTCGCAACGGCCCGCGGACCGGCGGAACGGAAGGCCGGCCGCAGGGGCCGCAGGCCCCGGTACGGGCAGTATGCCCTCGAACTCGTCATGATCGCCGTCGCCGTCGTCTTCCTGTTCCCGGTGTACGCCCTGATCACCCTGGCGATGAAGGACCCCCGGCAGATCGCCGAGTCGCCCCTCTCGCTGCCCTCGCCGCCCACCTTCGGCAACTTCGGCGACGCCTGGTCCTCCGCGTCGCTGGGGCCCGCGCTGGTCAACAGCACGGTCATCACCGTCGTCAGCCTGCTGCTCCTGGTCGTCCTCGGCTCCACCGGGGCCTATTACCTCGCGCGGTGCGCCCGGGGTCTCGGCTACGGGCTGTACATCCTGTTCCTGCTGGGCATCGTGCTGCCGTTCCAGCTCGGCATGATCCCGCTGTACAAACTCGTCGACGATCTCGGCTGGCTCGGCACGTACCAGGGCATGGTGCTCTTCTACACCGGCATCCAACTGCCGTTCACCGTCTTCCTGTACACCGGATTCGTCCGTGCGCTGCCGCAGGACTACGCCCAGGCCGCGCTGATCGACGGCTGCAACCACCGGCAGGCGTTCACCCGGATCGTCTTCCCGCTGCTGCGCCCCATCACCGGCACGGTGATCATCCTGAACGCGGTGTTCATCTGGAACGACTTCTTCACTCCGCTGCTGTATCTGGGCGGTTCCGAGAAGGAGACCGTGCCGGTGGGCATCTTCGCGTTCGTCGGCCAGTACGTTTCGGACTACGGGCTCGTCTTCGCCGGACTGGTGCTCGCCGCACTGCCGATCCTGATCGTCTTCGTGGTCCTCCAGCGCTATGTGATCAAGGGCTTCGCGGGCGGCCTCAAGGGCTGAGGACCTCGCATGACACACCCGGGTGATCCGCTCCTCCCACCGAGTGTCGCGGCGGTCCTCGCGGCGCCCCCGCGCGCCTTCTCGCCCGTCGCGATCTGGTGGTGGAGCGGGGAGCGGCTCGACCGGGCGCGGCTGCGGGCGCAGCTGGAGCGCTTCGCCCAGGGCGGGGTGCACAATCTGGTGCTCCTCAACCTGGCGCCGTCGGGCCCGCTGTTCGGCTCGGACGCCGACGACCCGCCCTTTCTGTCCGACGCGTGGTGGGAACTGCTCGACGGGGTGTGCGAGGACGCCCGGGAGCTGGGGACCGGGCTCTGGTTCTACGACCAGCTCGGCTTCTCCGGCGCGGATCTCCAGGCGCGTCTGGTCGACGAGCGGCCCGATCACGCCGGCCGTCGGCTCGGCCAGGTGCGGGCCGTGGTCGAGTCCTCTGCGGCGCGGCCCGGTGAGCTGCGGTGCCCGCCGGGCGGCCGGCCGCTCGCGGGCCGTGCCGAACCGGTCGACGACGACGGCCGGGCCACCGGTCCCGCGGTCACGGTGCCGGTGGCCGACGGGGTCGTACGGGCGCCCGGCGCCGGCCGCTGGCGTCTGACGCTCCATCATCACGAGGCGCTCGGTTTCGACTATCTCGGGACCGAGGCGTGCGCGGCGCTGCTGGACCGGGTGCACGGGGAGTTCGAGCGCCGGCTCGGCGACCGGCTCGGGACCGTCGTCGTCGGTTCGTTCCAGGACGAACTTCCGTCCCTGCCGACCTGGTCCACCGGTTTCACCGGCGCCTTCCTGCGACTTCGCGGCTACGACCTCACCGAGCGGCTGGACGCCCTGTACGACGGCAGCGCGGATCCGGAAGTCCACCGGATCCGCCGCGACTACCACCTGACCCGGGCCGAACTGGCCGAGGAGGCGTTCTTCCGGCCGCTGGCCGCCTGGCACGAGCGGCACGGGCTGCTCATCGGCTGCGACCAGCAGGATCCCGCCCGCGCCGGACACCCGGTCGCGGGCGTGGAGCTGTACGCCGACTACGCGCGCACCCACCGCTGGTTCTCGGCGCCGGGATCCGACCACCACGGGGACGCCCGCATCCACTCCTCGCTCGCCCATCTCTACGGCCGTCCCCGCACCTGGGTCGAGGCCTTCCACTCGACCGGCTGGGGCGGCACCCTGGAGGAGACCTTCGACTGGCTGCTGCCCTGGCTGCGTGCCGGGGCCACGCTCTACAACCCGCATGCCGTCTACTACACGACCAAGGGCGGCTGGTGGGAGTGGGCGCCGCCCGGAACCGACTGGCGCCAGCCGTACTGGCGCCACCACCGTGTCTTCGCCGACGCCGTGACCCGGCTCTGCGCGGTCCTGAGCCTCGGTCACCATCTGTGCGACGTCGCGGTCCTGCTGCCCACCACCACCGCCCAGGCGGGCACCGCGCTGGACGGTGTCGACGAGGCGGCGGCCCACGCCCAGTGGGCCTATCTGGAACTCGTCGGGGACATGACCTGGTTCCGCACCCGGCCGGGGCTGCTGGACCGGCTGGGCCTCGACGCCGATGTCATCGACGACGCCTCGCTGGCCCGTGCCCGTGTCTCACGGCTGGACGACGGGGTGCGGCTGCGGGTGGCGGACGAGGCGTATGCGGCGATCGTGCTGCCCGCGTGCACCGTCCTCGAACGGGGGACAGCCGATCGGCTGGTGGAATTCGTCTCGGCCGGCGGGAAGTTGATCGCCTGGGGCGAGCTGCCCGAGCGGTTGGTGGGATCCGGTGCGGCCACGGCTGCGGACGCGCTGCGGGCGTGCTTCGCGGACGGCCGGGCCGTGCACGTTCCCCTGACCGGCGACCCGGCCGGTGCGCTCGCCGCCGCTCTCGGCGGTGTGCGGCCGGCCGTCCGTGCGCCGGTTCCCGCGCTCGCGCGGCGGGTGGACGGCGCCACTGTGGTGTTCCTGACCGCGGCAACCCCCCGGGCGACCCGCGCGGAGGTCGCGGCCCCCGACGAGCGGGGCGCGGCGCTGGGCTGGCTGGACGCCCGCTACGACTTCGACCCCGGCCGCTACGTACGGCGCGCCCGGGTGCGGGTGCGGGACGTTTCGGGGCCGGCCGTTCTGGTGGACCCGTTCGGCGGCCCTCCCCGCAGGCCGGAGGTGCTGCCCGTCGCCGACGACGCCCGGGCCGTCGAGGTCGACGTCCCCTTCGACACGGGCCCGGCGGCCGTACTGGTCTTCCCGGCCGAGGACCCGGAGCCGCCCCCACCCGTGTTCTCCGGCGCCGGGCCGTCGCACGTCATCGCCGTCGAGACCGTCGAGACCGTCGAGATCCCCCCGGACGCGGAGTGGGACATGGTCCTCGTCCCGACGCTCGACAACACCTGGGGCGACTTCGCCCGCCCCGCGACCGGTCCGCCCACCGGCCCGGCCGTCACCGAGTGCCGGACCTTCCGGCACCGGGTGGAGGCGCCCGGCGAGGACGGCGTACGGGACGGCTGGGCCGCGGTGCCCTCCGGCCCCGGACGTCCGGCACCGGCCACGGTCCACGCGACGTTCGGTCCCCGCGCGCTGGTCCTGGGCGAGGGGCCGGGCCGGGACGGTCCGGCGGTGCTCGAATGGTCCGAGAGTCTGGGCGTGCACAAGGACCCGGTGCATCGCGCGGTTCTGGGACCGAAGGGTCATGTGCCGGAGGAGTTCGCGCACCTCGGCCCGGCGGTCGCCGGAGAAGTGGTGCGGCTGCGCACGGGGATCCACCTGGGCGAGGACTTCGACGGGCACCTCGCTGTCGGGGCCGGGGCGGTGAAGCGGGTCCGGCTCGACGGTGTGCCCGTGGCGCTCGAAGACGGGGGCCATCTCGCGCTGGGCCCGGTGCGGACGACCGCCGGATTCCATCTGCTCGAACTGGACCTGACCCCCGATCAGGACTGTGAACTGCGGGCGCACATGGCGCTCGTCCGCGATCCCGGACGCTACGGGCGCCCGGAATGGATTCACGCGCCCGGGACGATGGGAACCACGCTGAAGCTGACCGCGCTCCCCGCCGGCGCCGTCGTGCAGGTGGCTTCCCGGGTGCCCTGCGTGCTGCGCGTCAACGGCCGGCTCATCGGCGGGCAGGGTGGATTCGACCCGTACGCCGAGCACGCGGTGCCGCGCGTACGGCGGCACGATGTGACCGCCGCCCTGCACATCGGTGACAACGACATCACGGTCGAGACGTCCGGGGGCGGCGAGCGCGCGGTCCTGGTGGACGCGGTCCTCGACGGCAGGGACGGCGAACCCGTCGCGACGCTGCACAGTGACGCCGGCTGGTGGGCGGACGGGCCGCACGGTCGTGGGCCGGTCGGGGTGCGGCGCGTACCGGTGGGCGACCCTGCCGCGCTGTGTCTGCGCCGCCGCCCGCATCCGCTGCCGGGGGCCGCGTGGCTGGACCCGGAGGCCGACGACGGCACGGTCGTGCCGGTCCGGTTCGCGGTTCCGGGGAGCCGGGGCGGTGTGGAGTGGTTCTGGTGCGAACTCCCGCCCGGCACGACCCGGTTGACGGTGCAGACGCACGGCGGGACCACGGTGTACGTGGGCGGATCGGAGTGTCGCGCCGCCGTGGGCGTCCCCGGTGCCCGTGGGGTGCGCACCGTGACGGTCGAGCTGTCGCACGGTGACCGCTGCGGTCCGGTGACCGCGGCGCTGCGGGTCCGGACCGTCCCCGGGTACGAGGGTGGCGCCGCGCTGGCCGGTCCGGTGCGCTGCACGGTCGGCCCCGGGCGGATCCGGCTCGGCGACTGGGAGGGGCAGGGCCTCGCCGAGTACAGCGGCGGGGTGCGGTACAGCCGGGTGGTGGACGTGCCGGCCGATGGTGTCGCGGGGCGGGTGTCGCTGGATCTCGGGCGGGTCCGGGGGACGGCGGAGGTCCGGGTCGGCGGCGTCGCCGCGGGGGTGCGGGTGTGTTCCCCGTATGTGTTCGACCTGACGGGGCTGGTGGTGCCGGGGGAAAACACTGTGGAGATCACCGTGTTCGGGACGCTGGCGCCCCGCCTGGACGCGACGAGCCCGACCCATTTCGTCTTTGCCGGGCAGCGTGTCAGCGGCCTGTTCGGTCCGGTACTGCTGCGGACCGAGCGGAGATGACGGGGCGACGCCCGGGGCCGTTGTGTCCGGTCCCCGGCGTCGCCCCGTGGTTCAGTCCCGCCCGGCCGGGCCGGAGAGGTCCGGGGTCCGCCGCACCGCCGGGAGGTCCCGGTCGTCCGTGTACGCCGAGGGCCCGGGCCGTCCGTCCCCCTGCTCGTCGCCCGTCAGCATCGGCAGCAACAGCGCCGCGGACCAGCTGAAGTTGGGTGAGTTGAGCGGTGCCCCGGTCGTCGGGTCGTAGTTCTCCATGATCGGGCCGTTGCCCGCGAGGCCGGAGGCGTGGGTGAGGAGCCGGTCCGCGAGGGCTTCCGCGTCCCTGCCGTAGCCGTAGCGGCGCAGGCCGCCGAGGGCGAAGTAGGCCTGGTCGAGCCAGACGGGGCCGCGCCAGTACGCGGTCGGCGAGAAGTAGGGCGAGCTCTTCGCCACGGTCGGGAAGGGGACGGCCGTGGCGAACTCCGCCGGGTCCGTCAGCCTGTCGCGCACGGCACGGGCCTGCGCGGCGGACGCGGTGCCGGTCCACAGCGGGACGGCGCCCTCGATGCCGCGGCCGCGGGCCGTGAGCGGTGCGCCGGTGCCGAGGGCGATGTCGTGGAACCAGCCGTCCGCCGGGTCGTACATCGTGTCGCGCACCGCGGCGGAGGTCGCGGTGGAGCGCCGCTCCCACCGCCCGGCGTCGGTCCCGCGGCCGATCGCACCCGCTATCCGCGCCAAGTAGCCCTGGTCGGCGGCGAGATAGGAGTTCAGGTCGACGGACTCCTGGTCGAGGGAGTAGCCGAGGAGCGTTCCGTCGGCGGCCCTGTTGGCGACGACTCCGGTGCCGAGGCCGGAGTCGAAGCGGGGTGCGTTGTCCATGCCGCTCTCCCAGGCGGCGGCGAGGCGTCGCTCCTCGGGGGAGTCGTTGGCCGGGTCGACGGTGGCGCCGTACTCGGCGAGGCCGTTGTGGTCGTGGTCCCGGTTGCGGTACCACCAGTCCTGGTACGCGACGAGCTTCGGGTACATCTCGCGCAGGAACGCCCGGTCCCCGCTCTTCTCGTACACCTCCCACACGGCCCAGCCGGCCAGCGGGGGCTTGGAGTTGCGTTCGTTCCAGTTGCCGCCGCCGCGTTCGGGATCGTTGTAGAAGATGGCATCGGGGATCATCCCGGCGTCCTGGGGACGGGACCTGGAGTCCGGGCGGATCTGCCGGTCGAACATGGAGCGGATCTGCGACTGGGCCAGGTCGGGTGCGAAGCGTGCCGTGCCCACCGCCTGCTTCCAGGTGTCCCAGGCCCAGATGCCGCCGGTGAACCACTTGTAGGAGATCGACGGTGTGATGCCGTCGTGCGCGATCTGTCCCGCCGCGCTGCGCCAGTTGGTGACGAGGGTCTGGAGGGACTTCACGGCGGTGCGCCGCCGGTCCGCCGGGACGCCCCGGGTCACCCCGGCGACATAGCCGCGCCAGCGCGCGTCGGTCGTGGACACCACGGAGTCGGGGCGGGCCAGTACGTCACGGACCCTCGCCCGCTCCTCGGTGCGTTCGGCGGTGGTGAAGGTGTAGGACTCGGTCCAGTCGAAGCTGTGCGAGCGGCCGGGGGCCAGGGTCACCGGCTTCGCGGCCTCGGTGCGGTACGTGTCGCCGTCCACGGCCGTGCGGACGCGGTCCTTGTGGGTGACCTCGAAGCGTTCCGTGCCGTCGGTGAGGTAGTCCCAGGTCTCGCGGACCTCTCCGAAGCCGACCCCGACGCCGGAGCCGGTGGCGGTCAGCGACGGCGCGTCGCGCATCGGCCTGTCGGCGGGCCGCAGCAGGCTGCCCGTCCAGTCGGCGCCGAGTGTGCGGGGGGCCGGGCCGGTGTTGCGGACCTCGGCCCTGATCAGGGCGGTGCGGTCGGTGGCGAAGCGGAGTGCGAGAGTGAGGCGCAGGCCGCGGCCGAGGTCGTAGGACTGGACGAGCCGGCCCGGCAGCGAGGTGGTGCGGGGCGCGCCGCCGGCGGCCAGGTCCAGGGTGCGGCCGTGTTCGGTGAGGCGGATACGGCTGAAGGACTTGCTGAGCCACCAGGGGTATTCCTGGGCGATGTAGAGGGGCCCGGAGAAGCCGCCGTAGGCGTCCTTGTCACCGGCCTCCGGCAGTGCGTACGCGTGCCAGGCGCCGCGGTCGGCGAAGACGGTGACGGGGTTGTTGTCCTCGCCGTCGCCGGGCTGGGCGGTGGTGGGGGTGCCGTGCAGGTCGAGGACGTCGGCGTAGGCGGGCGGTGGTTGTGGGCGTCCGTGGGCGGCGGCCGTCTGCGGTGCGGCGAGGGCGCCGCCGGCCAGCATGAGTGCGGTCAGGGCGCCCAGGTGACGGTGTGCGGTGCGGTGTCGGTGTCTGCGGCGGGTCATTTCGCGGTCCCTTCGGGGGAGTCGGTGGCGATGCGCAGGACGGCGGCGCCGAGCGGGCCGAGGTCGAGGTGGTCGCGGACGGCGGCTCCGGTGAGCAGATCGGTGCCGCCGGCCCCGTAGCGGCCGGTCAGTGGTGTGCGGGTGTCGTGGTCGCCGTGGTTGAGGACGAAGAGGTACGTGCCCCGGGCGCCGGAGCGCACGGTCGCCTCGACGCCCTCGGGTACGTCGAGCACGGGGCGTACACCCGCCGCCCGCAGCGCTTCGTCGAGCACGGCGGCGATGCCGTCGCCGAGGTGGGCTCCGGCGTACCACGCGGTGCCGGTGCCGTAGCGGTGGCGGGTGACGGCGGGGCGGCCGGTCAGCTCGCCGGCCGCATAGGTGTCGACGGTCTCCGTGCCGGGGCCTTCGGGCTCGATCCACTCGCTCCACAGGGTGGCCCGAGCACCGGAGGCCAGGGGCACCTCGGCGCCGTCGGGGATGGGCCAGAACTCGTCGACGGACACGCCGAGCACGTCCCGCAGCGGTCCCGGTGCGCCGCCGTCGTGGATGTGGTCGTGGCCGTCGACGACGCCGCTGAAGGGGCCGCAGACGAAGTGGCCGCCGCCGCGCACATAGGCGGCGATGCGTGCCCCGTGCTCGGGCCGCAGCAGGTGGAGGTTGGGTGCGAGGACCGCCCGGTAGTCGTCCAGGACGGCGTGCGGGGGTACGAAGTCGACGGAGACGGCACGGGTGTGCAGCGCCGCGTACCAGGGGCGCAGCAGGTCGCGCCAGCGCATCCGGGCGGAGGGGTGGTCCTCGGCCTCCAGGGCCCACCAGGAGTCCCAGTCCAGGACGATCGCCACGTCCGCCGGAGTGGTGGTGCCGGTGATCTCGCCGAGCCGGGCGAGTTCGGCGCCGAAGCGGACGGTCTCGCGCCAGCCCCGGGAGGCGGTGCCGCGGTGCGGCAGCAGGGCGCTGTGGTACTTCTCGGCGCCGGCCCGGGAGGCGCGCCACTGGAAGTACATGATGCCGTCGGCGCCGCGGGCCAGTGCCTGGAGCGACCAGAGACGTTGCAGTCCGGGTCTCTTGGGGACGTTGACCGGCCGCCAGCTGACGGCGGACGGTGCCTGTTCGAGGAGCAGCCAGGGCCGGCCGCCCTTGAGGGATCGCATCAGGTCGTAGTTGAGGGCGGCGTTGACATGGGCGTGCGGGTCGGCGGGGTCGGGATAGGCGTCGTCGGAGACGAGGTCCTCGTGCTCCGCCCACTTCCAGTAGTCGAGTGCCTTGAACATCGACATGAAGTTGGTGGTGGCCGGGATGTCCGGGCTGATCTCGCGCAGTGCCTCGCGTTCGGCACGGTGGCATTCGAGGAGTGCGTCGGAGCAGAAGCGCCGCCAGTCCAGGAGCTGTGCCGGGTTGACGGGGCCGGGTGCGGTGCGGGGTGGTTCGATCTCGTCGAGGCTGCTGTAGCGCTGCGACCAGAAGGCCGTGCCCCAGGCGTGGTTGAGGGCCTCGACGGTCCCGTGGCGGTCGGTGAGCCAGGTGCGGAAGTGGTCGGCCGAGCGGGCGCAGAAGCATTCGGTGATGTGGTCGCCGTACTCGTTGTGGATGTGCCACAGGGCGAGCGCCGGGTGTTGTGCGTAGCGTTCGGCGAGGGTGCGGGTGAGGCGGAGTGCGGCGGCGCGGTACTCGGGCGAGGAGGGGCAGTAGTGCTGGCGGGAGCCGAATTCGAGGCGTACGCCGTCGGCCGTGACCGGCAGGATCCGCGGGTGGGCGCGCACCAGCCAGGCGGGCGGGGAGGCGGTCGCCGTGGCCAGGTCGACGGCGATGCCATGGGCGTGCAGCAGGTCGAGGAGTCGGTCGAACCAGTCGAAGTCCCAGATGTCCGGGCCGGGTTGGAGCCGGGCCCAGGAGAAGACGCCGACGGTCACCATCGTGACCCCGGCCTCGCGCATCAGGGCGGCGTCCTCGGCCCAGACGTCCTCGGGCCACTGCTCGGGGTTGTAGTCGCCGCCATAGAGGATGCCCGGGACGCGGGTCGCGCGGCTCATCCCTTCACCGCCCCGCCGAGCAGTCCGGCCACGAACTGCCGCTGGAACAGCAGGAAGAGGAGCATCAGCGGGAGCGTGGCGAGGAGCGAGCCGAGCATCAGCCCGGAGTAGTCGACGTGGGAGAGCCCCGTGAGGGTGTTGAGCGCGACGGGCACGGTGTATTTGTCCTCCGAGTTGAGCATGAGCAGGGGCCAGATGAAGCTGTTCCACTGCGCCATGAACGTGAAGATGACCAGGGCGCCGAGTTGCGGGCGCACGCACGGCAGCACCACCCGGTAGAAGGTGCGCAGCTCGCCGGAGCCGTCGATCCGGGCCGATTCGAGGAGCTCGTCGGGGAAGTCGACGAAGCTCTGCCGCATCAGGAGGATGCCGAAGGAGTTCGCCAGGAACGGCAGGATCACCGCCTGGTAGGAGTCGATCCAGCCGACGCTCGCCATCATCTGGAACAGCGGCACGAGCAGTACCTGGAACGGGATCATCATGGTGGCGAGCACGACGCCGAGCAGCAGTCCCCGGCCGCGGAAGCGGTACTTGGCGAGTCCGTAGCCGCACATGGCGGAGATCAGTGAGCTGAGCGCGGTGTGGGCGACGGCGATGCCCACGCTGTTGAGGAGGACCCGGCCGAAGCCGATGGTGTCCTGGAGGCGCACCAGGTTGTCGAGCAGCCGGCCGCCGGGCAGGAACGGCGGCGGTGAATGGAACAGGTCGGACGTGGAGTGTGTCGCGGCGATCGCCATCCAGAGGAACGGCACCAGGCTGGCGACGGCACCGGCGGCGAGCAGCAGCCGTACGGCGCAGCGGCCCAGGCGCCGGGCCGGGTGGACGCGTACGGGGGCCTGCTGGGGGGCGGTCACCGGCGGCGCTCCCTTCCGAAGGCGAAGTACTGGAGGGCGGAGATCGCGGCGATGAGGGCGACGACCACCCAGGCGATGGCGGCGGCGTAGCCGAAGTCGAGCTGCTGGAAGCCGGTCTTGTACAGGTAGACGACCGGGGTGAGGGTGGCGTCGTCGGGTCCGCCGCGGGTGAGGACGTAGTTCTCGTCGAAGAGCTGGAGTGTTCCGATGGTCGAGGTGATCACGCAGAACAGGACGACGGGGCGCAGCTGCGGCAGGATCACCCTGGTGTACGTGGAGAAGGTGGTGGCGCCGTCGATGGCGGCGGCCTCGTACTGCTCCTTGCCGATGGACTGGAGTCCGGCGAGCAGGATGACGGCGTTGTAGCCGGTCCAGCGCCAGGTCAGGGACGCGATCAGGGAGACGCGGGCCCAGGTGGGGCTGTTGAGCCAGTCGACCCGGCCGATGCCGACGGCGCCGAGGATCTGGTTGACGAGGCCGCCGTCGGTCTTGAGGAGCACCTGGAAGACGACGGCGTAGGCGACGAGTGTGGTGACGGCGGGCAGGAAGTAGACCGCCCGCCAGCTGCCGCGGAAGCGCAGCCAGGACTGGTTGAGCAGGACGGCGAGGACGAGGGCCAGGCCGATCATGACGGGGACCTGCACGACGAGGATGACCCCGGTGTTGAACAGGGACTCCAGGAAGGCGGGGTCGTGGATCATGCGCCGGTACTGGTCGAGTCCGACCCAGTGGGTGGCTCCGGCGTCCTCGGTGGTGAAGCTCTGCAGGAGGCTGGCGCCCAGCGGGTAGGCGAAGAAGAGGACGAAGAGGACGGCCGCGGGCCCGGCGAAGATCCAGGCGGTGGGGCGCCGCCGTCTGCGGCGTGCCGGGGCCGGGGCGCGGGCGGGGGCGACCGGCCGGTCGTAGGTGGTGTGGACGGCCATCGGGCTACTTCACCCTTTCGCGGCCGGTGGCGGTGGCGAGCTGCCGCGCGGCGGAGTCCAGGGCGGTGCGCGGGTCCTTGCCGCGCAGCATCACGCCGGTGACGGCCGAGACCATGATGTCGGAGGCCTTCGCGTCGTCCTTGTTGTTCTCGACCGGCGGGATGGTGCGGGCGAGCCGGGCGAACACGTCGAGGGCCGCCTGTCCGCCGAAGTACTCCTGCTTCTCGCTCAGGTACGGGTCGTCGAGCGCGGGCAGGTAGGCGGGGAAGAGGCCCTCGCGCCTGAGCATGGAGACCTGGTTCTTTGTGCCGGTGAGCAGGAACCGGATGAACTCCCAGGCGAGGCGGGGGTTCTTGCTCTGCGCGGGTACGCAGAGCGTGGAGCCGCCGATGTTGGAGGTGCGGATGCCGTCGGTGGTGAAGCCGGGCAGCGGCACCACACCGAACCTGCCCTTCAGCTCCGTCATCTCGTCGGTGAGTGTGCCCGTCCACCAGGCGGCGGTGGGCGTGGTGACGGCCTTGCCCTCCTTGGTGCCGGTGACGAGTCCGTCCCAGCCCTTCTCGTAGTCGACGAGCCCCCGGTCGTGCAGGGTCTTCATCAGGGTGAGGGCCTTGACGGCCTCGGGAGTGTCGACGGCGACCCGGCCGCCCCTGAAGTAGGACTGGCCCTGCTGCTGGAGCAGCATCGGCAGGATCCCGGCGTCCGTGGAGTCCATGATGAGCAGCTTGCGGCCGGTGGCCTTCTTGATGCGGACGCCCGCTGCCACGTAGTCGTCCCATGTCAGCAGTGAGGCGGGGTCGACCCCCGCGGCGCGGAAGTGGTCCTTGCGGTAGTAGAGCGCGCAGGGGCCGATGTCCCAGGGCAGGGCGAGGACCGCGCTGTCCTTGCCGGTGACGGTGCGCCACGCGGCGCGGTCGAAGTCCCCTCCGTAGCGGCCGCCGAGGCTCGTCAGGTCGTAGAAGCCACTGGGGAAGTTTCCGGTGTAGCGCGGCATGTAGCTGCCCTCGACCGTGAGGACGTCGGCAAGACCGGAGCCGCCGCGCAGGCCCACGGTGATCTTGTCGTAGGCGTTGTCGTAGCCGATGTCGACGATGTCGACGGTGGTGCCGGGGTGGTGCTTCTCGAAGTCGCCGGCGAGGCGCTTCATGGCCTTGGCGGCCACGTCCCACGACCAGACGGTGATGCTGCCGCTGACCTCGCCCCCTTTGTCGTCCTTCCTGCCGTCGATGTCCCGGGCCTCTCCGCCGCCCGCGCCGCCCATGGCACATCCGCTGATCAGGGACGATGCGGCGGTCGCGAAACCTGTGGCCAGAACAGCCCGTCGGGTGGGTCTCGTTGACACTCTTGCCTCCTGGAGCCTGAATGCCTAATGCTGTATTCAGAACACTGAATGACGGAGCCTGCCGTCAAGAGGTGTACAGCCAAAGACTTCTGTTGCTGTGATTCATGACCGGACCGACCGAGTCGGCCCACGCGAAAGGCGCGGCATGACGTCATCCCAGGACTTCGTTCCCCCCTACGCCCACCCCTACATTCCCAACGCCGTGCCGGCCGTGCGGCAGGCGATGCTGGAGGAGATCGGCGCCGCGGGCGTCGAGGACTTCTACGCCGACATCCCGGACGGCATCCGGCTGCACCGCCCCCTCGACCTGCCGGCCCCGCTGCGTTCGGAAGCCGAACTCACCCGCCACATGGAGGAGTTGCTCGGCCGCAACACATCGACGCGGCAGGCGCTCAGCTTTCTCGGCTCCGGCTGCTACCAGCACCACGTACCGGCGGTCGTGGACGAGGTGGTCAATCGCAGCGAGTTCCTCACGGCGTACGCGGGCGAGCCCTACGAGGACCACGGACGTTTCCAGGCGCTGTGGGAGTACCAGTCGATGATGGCCGAACTGCTCGATGTGGAGATCGTCAACGTCCCGGTGTACGACGGCTTCCAGGCCTCCGGGACCGCGCTGCGCATGGCCGGCCGGATCACCGGCCGCCGCCGGGTGCTCGTCGCCACCGCGGTCGACGCCGACAAGCTCTCCCGGATCCGTGACTACGTACGCCCCGACCACGACGTGACGGTGGTCCCGGTCGACCCGGACACCGGCTGCGCCGACCTCGGCGCGGTGCGTGAGGCGCTCGCCGCGGGCGACACCGCGGCGGTGTACGCGGACACCCCGTCCGCGCTCGGAATCGTCGACGAGGCGCTCCCCCGCCTCGCCGGACTCGCCCACGAGGCGGGTGCGTTGTACGTGGTGGGCTGCAATCCGCTCACGCTCGGCGTGCTCGCGCCGCCCTCCGCGTACGGCGCCGACATCGCATGCGGCGACATCCAGCCGCTGGGCCTGCACCAGAGCTTCGGCGGCGGCAACGCGGGCTTCATCGCCACCCGCGACGAGGAGAGGCTGGTCGCCGAGTACCCGTCACGGCTGTTCGGCCTGGTGCCGACGAGCGTCGAGGGCGAGTACGGATTCGGGGACGTCGCCTACGAACGGACCTCGTTCGCGCTGCGCGAGGAGGGCAAGGAGTGGGTCGGCACGGCCGCCGCGCTGCACGGCATCGGCGCCGGGGTCTATCTCGCGCTGATGGGACCGCAGGGCATGCGGGAGATCGGCGCGACGATCCTCGCGCTGACCGCGTACGCCCGCAGGAGCCTCGCCGAGGTTCCCGGCATCGAGGTCCCGTACGGCGACGCCCTGCACTTCGCCGACTTCACCGTCCGCTACACGGGTGGCAGGACCGCGGCCGAGATCCGCGCCGAACTCAAGGAGCGGGGCATCTTCGGCTCCACACCGACCGGCACCCGCGAAGCCGCGTACTGCGTCACCGAGGTCCACACCAGGGCCGACATCGACCGGCTCGCCGCGACCCTGAAGGAGATCGTCAAGTGACCGCCTCGCACGCGCCCGTGCCCGTCTCCCCCGAGGACGCGCGCATCGCCCCGAAGCCTCGCCTGCGCCGCTTCCAGCAGGCGTCCTGGGACGAGAAGCTGATCTTCGAGCTGGGTTCGCCGGGCGAGCGCGGCGTCCTCGTGCCGGCCGGGGACCCGTCCGTCCCGATGCCCGCGATTCCCGCCGCGCTGCGCCGCGCCGAGCCGCCCGCGCTGCCGGAGATGTCCCAGCAGCAGGTGCTGCGCCACTACTTGCGCCTGTCGCAGGAGAACCTCGGCGCCGATCTCAACATCGACGTCGGCCAGGGCACCTGCACCATGAAGTACAGCCCCAAGGTCAACGACCAGTTCGTCCGCGACCCCCGGATCGCAGCGCTGCACCCGCTCCAGGACGAGGACACGGTCCAGGGCGTCCTCGGGATCATCCACAGCCTGGAGCAGCTGCTGAAGGAGATCTCCGGCATGGACCGGGTCTCGCTCCAGCCGGGCGCGGGCTCCGCCGCGATCTATACCAACGTCGCCATGATCCGGGCCCACTTCGCCGCGCGCGGCGAGCTGGAACAGCGCGACGAGATCATCACGACGATCTTCTCCCATCCGTCCAACGCGGCCTGCGCGAAGACCGCCGGCTTCAAGGTCGTCACCCTCCACCCGGACGCGGACGGCTATCCCGACATCGAGGCGCTGAGAGCCGCGGTCGGCCCGCGCACGGCGGCGCTCCTGATCACCAACCCGGAGGACACCGGGATCTACAACCCGCGCATCGAGGAGTTCGTACGGATCGTGCACGAGGCCGGCGGCCTGTGCTCGTACGACCAGGCCAACGCGAACGGCATCCTCGGCATCACCCGGGCGCGGGACGCGGGCTTCGACCTGTGCCACTTCAACCTGCACAAGACGTTCTCGACCCCGCACGCGTGCGGCGGCCCGGCGGCGGGCGCCTGTGCGGTCACCGAGGAGCTGGCCCCGTATCTCCCGCGCCCGACCGTCGAGTTCGACCCGGCGAGCGGAATGTACCGGCTGGACGACGACCGGCCCGAGTCGGTCGGCAAGATGCGGCCGTTCTACGGCGTCGTGCCGAACCTGGTCCGCGCCTACGCGTGGATCATGTCGCTCGGCGCGGAGGGGCTGCGGGCCGCCGCCGAGACGGCCGTGCTCAACAACAACTATCTGCTCCACAAGGTCCGGCAGATCCCGGGCGTCTCGGTGCCGTACGCGGCCGGGCGCCCACGCGTGGAGCAGGTCCGCTACAGCTGGGAGAAGCTCCACGAGGACACCGGCCTGCACTCCGAGGACCTCGGCCTGCGGGCCGCGGACTTCGGCACCCACTACTGGACCAGCCACCACCCGTACGTGGTGCCGGAGCCCATGACGCTGGAGCCGACCGAGTCCTACACGCGCGCCGACCTCGACGAGTACGCGGCGATCCTCGCGGAGGTCGCCCGCGAGGCGTACGAGGACCCGGAGACCGTACGCACCGCACCGCACCGTTCGACGGTCCACCGGGTACGCCCCGAGGCGCTGGACGACCCGGCCACCTGGGCGGTCTCCTGGCGCGCCTACCGCCGCAAGGTGCTCGGTGAGGCCGGCCGGTGACGCGGATCGGTCTGGTGGTCAACCCGGTCGCCGGACTCGGCGGCCGGGTGGGTCTGGGCGGCACCGACGGCCCGGACCGGCCGCGCCTGGCACTCTCCCTGGGCGCACGCCCGCAGGCGGGAGCACGCGCGGCCGCGGCCCTGGGTGAACTGGCGGTACGCCGGGGCGCGTCGACCGGCACCGGACCGCGGGGCCGCACGACCTCCCCCGGGCTCCTCGTCGTCACCGCCGCCGGCCCCCTGGGTGCCGACTCCGTCACCGCGGCCGGGCTCGCGCGGCGGGTCGTGCACACCGCGGGCACCGGTCGGGACACCTCGGCCGCGGACACCGCCGCCGCGGTGCGGGCGGTCGTCGCCGAGGGCGTGGACCTGCTGCTCTTCGCCGGCGGCGACGGCACCGCGCGCGATGTGCTCGGTGCGCTCGGCGACGTGCGCTGCCCGGTCCTCGGCGTACCGACCGGCGTCAAGATGCACTCGGCCGTCTTCGCCGTCGGCCCGCGTGCCGCGGGCGAGGTCGCGGCGGCGTGGCTGGACCGCACGGGCGGCGTCCGGCTGCGGGACGCGGAGGTGATGGACCGCGACGAAGACGCGCTGGGCGAGGGCCGCGTCACCTCCCGGCTCTACGGGTGGCTGCCCGTGCCCGACGTACCGGTCCGGGTGCAGCAGCGCAAGACCGGCAGCACCGCCGTCTCGCCCGAGGCGGTCGGCGGGATCGCGGCCGAGGTCGCCGAGCGGGTCGGGGACGGCCTGCTGGTGCTCGGCCCCGGCACCACCACCCGCGCGGTCGCGGCCGCGCTCGGCGCGGACGTCTCGCTGACCGGGGTCGACGCGCTCGCCCTGCGGCCGGGCCGCCCGCCCCGGGTGGTGGCCCGCGACGCCGGCGAGGACACCCTCCTGGCACTCGGCCCCGCCTGGATCGCCCTCTCCCCCATCGGCGGCCAGGGGTTCCTCCTCGGCCGCGGCAACCAGCAGATCTCGCCGCGCGTGCTGCGCGCGGCGGGCGGCCACGACCATCTGCTGGTGTTGTGCGCGGAAGCCAAACTGGCCGCGCTCGGCGGCCGGCCGCTGCTCCTCGACACCGGAGACGACGCGCTCGACGCGGAGCTGTCCGGCCACCATCCCGTCATCACCGGCAGGCGGCGCACCTCGCTGTACCGCCTGGCGATGTGACCGCGCAACCCCGACACCCCGACCCAGGACAGAAGGAGCCCAGGATGATCTCCCTCGACGGCAAGCGCGCGATCGTCACCGGCGGCGGAGCCGGCATCGGCCGTGCCACCGCCCAGGTCCTCGCCGAGCTCGGCGCCCGCGTGGTGATCGCCGACATCGACGCCGACGGCGGTGAACGCACCGCGAAGGACACCGAAGGAGCCTTCGTGCGCTGTGACGTGTCACGGCGCGAGGACTGCGAGGCCGTCGTGCGAACGGCCGAGGAGCGGTTCGGCGGTGTGGACGTCCTCTTCAACAACGCCGGAATCATCCGCCGTTCCACGGTCTGCGAGATCACCGAGGACGACTGGGACCTGGTGATGGCCGTGAACATCCGCTCGGTGATGCTGATGAGCCGGCTGGTGATCCCGCAGATGGCGGCCCGGGGCGGCGGCTCCATCGTCAACACCGGCTCGGGGTGGGGCATCCGCGGCGGCGGCCGGGCCGTCTCGTACTGCGCGTCCAAGGGCGCCGTCGTCAACATGACCCGAGCCATGGCCATCGACCACGGCCCCGACAACATCCGGGTCAACTGTGTCTGCCCCGGCGACACGGCGACCGGGATGCTCGCCGAGGAGGCCCGCCAGCTCGGCGAGAGCTCCGACGCGTTCTACGCCGACGCCGCCGACCGGCCGCTCGGCCGGATCGGGCAGCCCCGGGACATCGCGCAGACCGTGGCGTTCCTCGCCTCCGACGCCTCGGCGTTCCTGAGCGGGGCGATCATCCCCGTCGACGGCGCCGGTACCGCGTGATGCGGCGGTAGCGGATAATCGACCGGACCGAAGGGGAGGGCAGCCTCACATGCCAATCGAAAACCGCCCGCTGCGCGAACAGGTCAAGGAGGAACTGATCAAGCGCCTGGGGCGCGGCACGATCGCGACCAACTCGCCGATCAACGAGGGGCAGCTCGCCACGGAGCTCGGTGTCAGCCGTACTCCGCTGCGCGAGGCACTGATCACGCTGGAGCGTGAGGGCGTCATCACCAGCGAGCGCGGCAAGGGCTTCCGCTTCACGCCGCTCAGCGCGCAGGAGTTCCGCGATCTGTCCGCGATCGTCGCGACGCTGGAGGCGCTCGCCCTGGAGTCCAGCGACCCCGAGCACCTGGCGGCGACGGCCCCGCGCCTGCTGGAGGAGGCCCGCGCGTTCTCGGTCCCGCAGGCACCGCACGACGTCATAGAGCGCTACGACGACGCGTGGCACGACCTGCTGCTGTCCGGCTGCACCAACGACCGCCTGATGAAGCTGATCACCTCCCTGAAGGTGACGATGCACCGCTACGAGCGGGTGGCCCTGGGCGACCAGGACATCCTGGAGCGTTCCGCGGAGGAGCACGAGCGGATCGCCGAGTGCCTGCAGCGCGGCGACCTGGACGCGGCCGTCGCGGCGCTCAAGGAGAACTGGAACAGCGGGATGCACCGGATCCTGGAGCATCTGAAGGACTGATGCCACGGGGCGGTGGTGCGGGCCCGGCACCGGTCTTGACCCGCACCGCCCCTTCGGGTTCCGATCACTGGACCTGCCGCCCGACCCCAGGGACTTTGACCGCATGACTCTGCAGATCAGCGCCACCAACCCGGAACACCCGGCCCTCCTGCTCGAACTGCCCTGGCACATCCCCCTGGAGCAGTGGCCCGACGAGTACCTCGTGCCGCTCCCCCGCGGCATCTCCCGCCACGTGGTGCGCTACGCGCGGGCCGGCGAGGAGACCGTGGCCGTGAAGGAGCTGGCCGAGCGGCCGGCGCTGCGCGAGTACGAACTCCTGCGGACGCTCGACCGGCTCGGGATACCCGCCGTGGACCCGCTCGCCGTGGTCACCGGCCGCACCGAGGCCGACGGCTCGCCCCTGGAACCGGTCCTGATCACCCGGCATCTGGGCGGTTCGCTGCCCTACCGGTCGATGTTCGAGACGACCCTGCGCCCCGGCACGGTGCACCGTCTGATGGACGCCCTGGCCGTCCTGCTCGTACGGCTGCATCTGACCGGGTTCGCCTGGGGGGACTGCTCGCTGTCCAACACCCTGTTCCGGCGGGACGCGGGCGCGTACGCCGCGTATCTCGTGGACGCCGAGACCGGCGAGCTGCACCCCCGGCTCAGCGACGGGCAGCGCGGGTACGACATCGAGCTCGCCCGGGTCAACATCAGCGGCGAGATGCTCGATCTGGAGGCATCGGGCGCGCTGCATCCGTCCATCGATCCGATCGCGTTCGGCCTGGAGATCGAGGAGCGCTACCAGGCGCTGTGGACGGAGCTGACGCGTACCTCCGTCTACCCGGCGGGCAAACACCACTACATGGAACGCCGCATCCGCCGTCTCAACGACCTGGGTTTCGACGTCGCCGAGATGCAGATCTCGCACTCGGACCAGGGGAACACGGTCACGTTCGTGCCCAAGGTCGTGGACGCCGGCCATCATCAGCGCCAACTGCTGCGGCTCACCGGGATGGACGCGGAGGAGAACCAGGCGCGCCGGCTCCTGAACGACCTGGAGAGCTGGATGGCCACCCAGGACGACTACGCCCCCGGCGACCGGCACGGCGCCCGCACCGAGGTGCTGGCCCACCGCTGGGTCCGGGAGATCTTCCGGCCCACCGTGCGCGCGGCACGCGACCACGTGCCCGCCCGGATGGACGCGGCCGAGCTCTACCACGAACTCCTCGAACACCGCTGGTACCTGTCCGAGCAGGCCCGGCACGACATCGGACTCGACGCGGCGGTCGAGGACTACGTCAGGAAGACGGCTGCGGCGGACGACGGCTGCACATAGGCTGCCCACCCGGAGCTGTGCCCTGGCGACCCCAGGGATGATCCAGACGAGAGGCCCTAGGAGCCGCCCCGTGTTCTACCACGTGCTCAAATACGTCTTCATCGGGCCGCTTCTCCGATTGTTCTTCCGCCCCAGGATCGAGGGTCTGGAGCACATCCCGGAGGAGGGCGCGGCCATCGTCGCCGGCAACCATCTGTCGTTCTCCGACCACTTCCTGATGCCCGCGATCCTCAAACGGCGCATCACCTTCCTCGCGAAGGCCGAGTACTTCACCGGGCCGGGTGTGAAGGGGCGGCTGACCGCCGCCTTCTTCCGCAGCATCGGGCAGATCCCGGTGGACCGCTCCGGCAAGGAGGCCGGCCAGGCGGCGATCCGGGAGGGGCTCGGAGTGCTGAGCCGGGGCGAACTGCTGGGGATCTACCCGGAGGGCACCCGCTCGCACGACGGCCGGCTCTACAAGGGCAAGGTGGGCGTCGCCGTCATGGCGATCAAGGGGCAGGTGCCCGTGGTGCCGTGCGCGATGGTGGGTACGTTCGAGATCCAGCCGCCGGGCCAGGTCGTCCCGCGCATCAAGCGCGTCACCATCCGCTTCGGCGAGCCGCTGGACTTCTCCCGCTACGCCGGGCTGGAGAACCAGAAGGCGGCGGTCCGGGCGGTCACCGACGAGATCATGTACGCGATCCTGGGGCTCTCGGGTCAGGAGTACGTCGACGAGTACGCGGGCAAGGTGAAGGCCGCGCAGGCCGAAGAGGCGGCGCGGTCGAAGAAGTTCCCGAAGCTGCGACGCTGACAGCGGATCCGCGCTCGGTGAACTTCGTGGGGCCGGGCGCCCGGCCCGGCCTAGCGTCGATCCCATGAGCAGAGGAAACGCATGGGTGCTGGGTGCGACGGGACAGATCGGGCGGGTGGCGGTGCGCTCGCTCGTCGAGGACGGCTGGGAGGTGACGGCCGCCTCGCTCGGCGGCGGCCGGGACGACGGGTGGGACGCGGCGGTGCGCACGACCGCCCTGGACCGGAACGCCGAAGGGGCGCTCGCGGCGGCGCTGGGCGACGGCTGCGACGTACTGGTCGACATGGTGGCGTACGACGCGGGCCATGCCCGCCAGTTGACCGGACTCGCGGACCGGATCGGTTCGGCGGTGGTGATCTCCAGCGGTGCGACGTACGAGGACGACCGGGGCCGCAGCTTCGACACACAGGGCGAACCCGACGGCGCTCCGCACTACCCGCTGCCGATCCCGGAGTCGCAGCGCACCGTGCCGGCCGGCGGCACGACGTACGCCACGCGGAAGATCGAGCTGGAGCAGGATCTGCTGGCGGCCGGGGACGCGCTGCCGGTGACGCTGTTGCGGGCCGGGGCGATCCACGGGAAGCACTGCCGCTCGCCGCGTGAGCTGTTCTTCGTGAAGCGGCTCGTGGACGGCCGCGACCGGCGGGTGCTCGCGTTCGGTGGCGAGTCCCGCTTCCACCCGGTCCACGCCTCCAACCTGGCCGAGCTGATCCGGCTCGCCGCCCTGCGGCCGGGTTCGCGGGTGCTGAACGCCGGGGATCCGCAGGCGCCGACGGTCGCGGAGATCGGCGAGGCCGTCGACGCGGTGTTCGGCCGCAGCACCTCGACGGTGCTGCAGGCGGGCCCGCCCGGGGAGGACGGCGTCGGCGGGACGCCTTGGAGCAGCCCGCACCCCATCGTGTACGACATGACGGCCGCCGAGCGCGAGCTCGGGTACCGGCCGGTCACCGGCTATGCGCAGTCCCTCCCGGAGACGGTCGAGTGGATCGCCGCGCGGCTTGCGGGCCAGGACTGGACGGAGGCCTTCCCCGCCGTGCTTCGGTCGTACGGGAGGAAGCTCTTCGACTACGCGGCGGAGGACGCCTGGCTGGCGGCGTACGACCAAAGGGGGTGAGACGGTGCCCGTGGGGTTCACTCCGCGGGCGCGTCGAGCAGCTCGTTCAGCACCTCGTCCAGGACGCCGCGCCGCCGGCGCGCGTCGGCGGCCAGGGCGGTGACCAGCAGGGCCGGGCCGGCCGGCGGGGTGAGCACGGCGGTGTCCCCGAGCATCCGTGCTTCGGGGCACCTCCCCTCGAACACCGGGTCCACCACGATGAGTTGGCCCACGGCCCGGTGTCCGCCCAGGACCGCCGCCCCGTCCCGGCCACCGGGGGCGCCCGGCCCGTACGCCAGCTGCTGGTCGACGAGCGGCCGGCCCGCGCGGTGCACGGTGAGGCGGCTGACCAGGGTGCCGGTGGTCTCGGCGTGGCGACCGAGGATCTGTTCCTCGCAGAGCGCCAGTCGTGCGGTGGGGGCGAGCCGGACCCGGGTGGTCATGTGCAGAACGCTGCCGTGCGCCGAGACGAGCCGTTCCGGCAGCCGGCGCAGCTCCGCCCGCTCGGCCACGCTCAACTCGGTGTCGTACGTGGCGGGTTCGCACCCCTTTCCCGGCAGGGCCACGGTCGCCGCCGCCGAGTCGACGGTGAGCCGGGCGCCTTCGCCGACCCGCGTCACGAGGGTGAGCCGGTCCCTGCCGAGCGGTGCGCTCATGGCGCCGACGACGGTGACCCGGGCGCCGGACCCGGGCGTGGTCCGGGTCCGGCGCAGGGCGAGCGGTCCGTCGCCCGCCAGTACGGGCAGCGAGGTGACGCCACGGCCGTCCAGGGCCGTGGTGATCCGGGCGGTGGACCGGACGCTCATGCGGTCCGGGCGGCGAGCTGCCCGCGGACCCGGTCGGCGACGGGTTTCACCCCGTGCTGGCTCTTGAGGGAGGTGAAGGCGACGGGGAGTTCCCAGCGCTGGGCCCCGGCGTCCCGGGCCATGCCCGCCAGGTCGGAGCCGACGTGGGGGGCGAGATCGGTCTTGTTGACGACGAGCAGGTCGGAGGTGGTGACGCCGGGGCCGCCCTTGCGCGGGATGCCGTCGCCGCCGGCCACGTCGAAGACGAAGATCTGTGCGTCGACGAGGCCCTTGGAGAAGGTGGCGGTGAGGTTGTCGCCGCCGGATTCGCGCGGCGCTTCTTCATCACATGGGCGGTCTGCCAGGTGCGCAGGACAACCTCGCCGATGCGGCCCATCGCCTGGGAGTCGGACGAGATGAACGAGATGGCCCCGAGGTCGTGGAGGATGTCCTCGACCGCGATGGTGGAGGGCCGGATCCGGGATTCCGCGAAGGCCAGGTCCTCCGGCACGGCCGGATTGAGGTGATGGCAGACCATCAGCATGTCGAGGTGTTCCTCGATGGTGTTGACGGTGTGCGGCCGGGTCGGGTTGGTGAAGCTGGGCAGGACGTACGGCTCGGAGACGACACCGATGATGTCGGGTGCGTGTCCGCCGCCGGCGCCTTCGGTGTGGTACGCGTGGATGGAGCGCCCGGCGACGGCGGCAAGGGTGTCGGCGACGAATCCGGCTTCGTTGAGGGTGTCGGTGTGGATGGCGAGCTGGGCGCCCGTCTCCTCGCAGACGCCCAGGCAGGCGTCGATGACGGCGGGGGTGGCACCCCAGTCCTCGTGGATCTTGAATCCGAGTGCACCGGACCGGAGTTGGGAGTGCATGGTCTCGCGCGACATGGTGTTGCCCTTGCCGAGCAGCCCGATGCTGACGGGGTAGGCGTCCAGCGCCGCGAACATCCGGGCGAGGTGCCACGGCCCCGGGGTGCCGGTGGTGGCCCTTGCGCCTTCGGAGGGTCCGGTGCCGCCGCCGACCAGGGTGGTGATCCCGCAGGAGAGCGCCTAGTCGATCAGGGTCGGCGAGATGAAGTGGACATGGGCGTCGATCGCCCCGGCGGTGAGGAACTTACCGTTGCCCGCGATGATCTCGGTCTCTGGGCCGATGACCAGGTCGGGGTGGACGCCGTCCATGGTGTCCGGATTCCCGGCCTTGCCGATCCCGGTGATCCGGCCGTCGCGGATGCCGATGTCCGCCTTGACGACGCCCCAGTGATCGATAATCACGGCACCGGTGACGACGGTGTCCGGGGTGCCCTCGGCCCGGGTGGTGCGGGCCTGTCCCATGGACTCGCGGATGACCTTGCCGCCGCCGAACACGGCCTCGCCACCGGCGAGTCCGGGGCCGCCCGAGCGGTCCTCCTCGATCTCGACAAGCAGATCGGTGTCGGCCAGTCGGATGCGGTCACCGGTCGTGGGGCCGAACAGGTCGGCGTACACGGCGCGTTCGAGTTGGGCCATCGAGGGCACCTCCCGTCCCGCCGCGCAGCCCGGGGACGATGCGCCGTCCGGCGAGCGGGACCAGTTCGACGTCGACCGGGATGCCGGGTTCGAAGCGCACGGCGGTGCTGGCGGCGATGTTCAGCCGCCGCCCGTGCGCGGCCGAACGGTCGAAGTCCAGGCCGGGGTCGGCCTCGGCCAAGTGGTAGTGCGAGCCGACCTGGACGGGCCGGTCGGCGGCGCTGAGCACGGTGAGGCGGGTGACGGGGCGTCCCTCGTTGAACGGCACGGGCCCGTCCGCGTAGAGGATCTCTCCGGGAGTCATCGGTGGCGTCCCCCGTCGGACGATCGGGTCGTGGACGGTGACGAGCTTGGTGCCGTCCGGGAAGGTGGCCTCGACCTGGACGTCGTGGATCATCTCGGGGACCCCGTCCATGACGTCGTCGCGGCCGAGCACCGTGCGGCCCGACGCCATCGGCTCGGAGACCGTACGGCCGTCGCGGGCGCCCTCCAGCAGGTGCACGGTGATCAGTGCGATCGCCTCGGGGTGGTTGAGCCGCAGCCCGCGCGCCCGGCGCTGTCGCGCCACATCGGCGGCGACATGGATGAGCAGGCGTTCCTGTTCGTGCGGGGCCAGTCGCATGTGTCCACCTCACAGTCCGCTGCCCAGTTCCGTCCCTGGGCGTGGCGAGGCATCGGCCGTGCGTGGCACGGCCGATGAGCGGCGAACCGCTGACTCGCGCGGGACGCCGCACACCAGGGGCGGAGTTTTTCCGGCGCGTCAACTTCGGTGCGACATTTCCGGCACGCCGATTCCGGCGGGTGAATTCCCGCGCGTCAGCCGGTCTCCGGCCGGTCCATGGCCATCAGGCCGCGCATCCCGTTCTCCAGCACCGCCGGATCGGCGTCGCCGAAGAGCGCCATCTGGGCGAAGAACCCCTGCGTGGCCGCCATCATCGTCCGCGCCACATGGTCGGCGGGTACGTCCGCCCGCAGGATCCCCGCCTCGCGGTACCCCTCGACCACGTCCGTCCAGACGCGCCGCATGGCGCCGTATCCGTCCTCGAAAGTGGCGGCCAGGCGCTCGTTGCGCATGCTCTCGGACCACACCTGCACGATCAGCGAGGCGAATTGCCGCCCCTCCAGACCGCACACCTCCCCGGAGAACAGCCCACGCAGCACCCGGCCCAGCAGCACGTCCGGAGCCGGCGGCGGGGTGGCGTTCGCGGCCTCCCAGAAGGCCCGGCGGATGCTGGTGAACGCCTCGTCGGCGATGGCCGCGATCAGGTCCTCCTTGCCGCTGAAGTAGCGATAGACCGCCCCGGCCGACAGTCCGACCTCCTTCAGCACGCCCTGCATCGACGCGCCGTGGAAGCCGTCGCGCGCGAAGCAGCGCGCCGCTCCGTCGATGATCTGCCGACGGCGGGCGTCCAGGTGTTCCTGGGATACACGGGCCATGCCATGAATCTAAAACGAACATTCCTTCTTGACAAGCTCCGACACCGTATGGACAGTGGGCCACAAGTAAAACGAACGATCCTTCTCTTTGAATCGAGACCCTTCGTGCCTGCGACCCAGAACCGCCGCATGGTGGCGGTCATCCTGCTGATCCCCCTGGTGGTGCTGCTCGCCCTCTGGGCCTTCGCCTGGCCCGCGGCCAGGATCGCCCCCCACGACCTGCCCCTCGGGGTCGCCGGCTCAGCCCCCGCCGCCGACCGGCTCCAGCAGCGGCTGGAACAGCGCGACGGCGCTTTCGAGGTGCACCGCTACGCCTCCGAGGACGAGGCTCGTCACGCGATCGAGAACCGGTCCGTGTACGGCGCCCTCGTGGCCACCCCACAGGGCACCCGGCTCCTGACCGCGTCGGCGGCGAGCCCGGCGGTCGCCCAGCTGCTGCGCGAGGCGGTCACCGCACAGGCCCCCGACGGAACTCCGGTGCAGGTCACGGACGTGGTGGCGGCACCCGGCACGGATCCGCGCGGCAGCGTCCTCGGCGCGAGCTTCCTTCCGCTGGCGATCGCGGGCGTGCTTTCGGGCTCGGTGGTCACACTGCTGCGGCTGCGCGGCGTGCGGGCCGCACTGACCTTGATCGGGGTGGCCGTGACGGCCGGACTCGGCGCGACGGCACTCACCGCCGACTGGCTCGGCGTGATCACGGGCAACTGGTGGGCGGTGGCCGGGACGCTGGGCCTCACCGTGCTGGCCATCGGCGGGACGGTCGCGGGGCTCGCCGCGCTCGTCGGCCCACCCGGCATCGGCGCGGGCGCGGTGCTGATGGTGCTGCTCGGCAACCCCTTCTCGGGCATCACCAGCGCCCCGGAGCTGCTCCCCGGCCCGGTCGGGGCGATCGGCCGGCTGATGCCGCCGGGCGCGGGCGGCTCACTGCTGCGTTCGGTCGCGTTCTTCGACGGCAGCGGCGCGGGCGGACCGCTGCTCATCCTCGGGCTGTGGGCGGCGCTCGGACTGGGCGCCGTGCTCATCGGCGGCCGGCGCCGCGACCGGCCGCCGGTCGCACCTCCCGCCCACACCCATGAACCGGCCCTGGCGGGCTGACCCCCGCCCGGACACGCCGTGTACCCCCGTCGCAGCGGACGGGGGTACACGGCTCTTGCGCGTCACGGGCCGCCGGGCGGGGCTCAGTTGCCCGGCTCGCCGTGCTCCCGGTGCTCCGCCGCGATGCCGAAGCGCCGCCGTTCGCCGGGAGCGGACACCGAGGAGCCGAGCGAGGAGACCGAGCTGATCACCTGCTCCTCCGCGGCCGCCTCCCCCTTCTCCAGTCGCTCCAGGTCAGCGGCCGAGACGAGCGCCACCAGCGGCTTGCCGTGCCGCGTCAGAACCACGCGTTCGCCGCCGTAGACAACGCGGTTGATCAGTTCGGCGAGCTCAGCTCGGGCTTGCGTCACCGGAATCTCATGGGCCATGCTCCCCATCATAACCTTCTGTACGTCCTGTACATTTTTTACAAAAGCCCGTGCAGACCCCCGTGCAGAACCCGCGAGGAGAGGCATCGCCATGCTGTTCCGCCCCACCGCCCGTCATGTGCTGCCCGAGTTCACCGAGCGCACGACCAACGGGACCCGCACCCTCGACCCGTACTCCAAGCTGCTCTCCGAACGGATCGTCTTCCTCGGCACCCCGGTCGACGACACCGCGGCCGGCGACCTGATCGCGCAGCTCATGTACCTGGAGCACGACGCACCGGACCGGCCGGTGTCGCTCTACATCAACTCGCCCGGCGGCTCGTTCGGGGCCATGTCCGCGATCTACGACACGATGCAGTACCTCGACTGCGAGGTGGAGACCTACTGCCTCGGCCAGGCCGGCTCCTGCGCCTCCGCACTGCTCGCCGCGGGTGCTCCCGGCCGGCGGCACGCCCTGCCCGGCGCGAGGATCGTCGTACAGCAGCCCGGACTCACCGAGCCGGTGCAGGGGCAGCCCTCCGATCTGGAGATCGAGGCACGGGAACTGGAACGGGTCCGCGCGATGCTCACCGCCCTGCTGGCCCGTCACACGGGCCACACCGAGGGGCAGATCACCGCGGACACCGAACGCGACCTCATCCTCGACGCGGCGGGCGCCAAGGCGTACGGGCTGGTGGACCACGTCCTGGAGAGCCGGAACTCCGCACTGCCGCCGCACGGCGCGAGGTGAACGCCCGATGCGACCACCGGAGTTCCCGCCGCTGCCCGCGCTGACGCGCGCCGAGGGGGAGTTCATCGACCGCTATCTCGAAGTCCTCGACCAGGTCGGCCGGATCAACCCGGCCCGCGGCGGGGACACCTACGGCGCGCTCCGCGCCGCTCAGGCACTCGTCGCACACTCACGCACACTGCGGGACGCCCTCGCGTTGATGCACGAGCGCGGCGAGGCGCAGGTCCACGCGGCCACGCTCGCCCGTGCGCTGCGGGTACTGGACGGGGAGCGGCGGGCCGGGCGCGTCAGCGTGCCCCCGGCACCGTCGAGTTGACCGGCCCGCGCGGTCCGCGCGCACGGCGCGGATCCGGCCAACTCCCCCTGGCCCGGCGCCCGGCGGCCGTCACCCGGCTCCCGTACCCGACACGCCCGACCACCCCACCGGAATTCCTCGCTCGTTCGGCGTAGGAAGTCCCCCTCAGGAGGGACCGCTCAACTTGCGTTTTCCGCGTGGACAGTGAACGGAATCAACCCTTCCGCCCCAGGTACGCACCTGGTCGGGGCCACCGGTGAAAGCCGCGGGAATCACCATGTCCACCCGAACGGATCAGTCGTGAGGAGCCTCACATATCCCGGTTTCAGCTCGGAAATCCGGCAGTCGGTGAGTCAAGATCCCTGGGACGACAAGCCCCCGCCACCGCGGCGGGGCGGTCCGGGCGGACGCCGAGTCCTGCCGCCGTCCGGATGCCTGGTCGACGAAAGTGGATCGGCAGGAGTGGAGGACCCGAGCACAACGGGTCGACCTGAACACCGGTCGACCCTCGGGGTGAAGCCGCCGAACGCGGCCGGGCAACTTCGCCAGCCCGAACCCGACAGGTCATCCTTCACAGGCGGCTGACGAAGGGTTGCGCATGACTGCGCAGGTTCATGTCCCGTCTCTGCTCGTCCGGGCCGGTACGGCCTCGGTTCTCACGCTCGCCGCCGTCGGTGGCACCATGTTCGCTCCGGGCGCCGCGACGGACGCCCAGGCCGCGACGCTGTCGATGAAGGCGCTCAACGTCGCGGCGTCGAAAAAGGGCTCGCCGTACAGCTGGGGGGGCACCGGCCCCAGCCGCTTCGACTGCTCGGGGCTGACGCTCTATTCGTTCAAGAAGGCCGGCAAGAAGCTCCCCCGCACGGCCCAGCAGCAGTACAACCGGACCCGCCACATCTCGGCCTCGCACCGCAAGCGCGGCGATCTGGTGTTCTTCCACTACGGCCGCAGCGTCTACCACGTGGGGATCTACGCCGGCAAGGGAAAGATCTGGCACTCGCCGAGGACCGGCGCCGTGGTGCGGCTGGAGAAGATCTGGACCAAGAGGGTCTACTACGGCCGGGTCCGCTGAGGCACGGCCCGGCCGGCGATCCGGGGCCGCCGGCCGGGCCCGCCCGCGGCCGGTGGCCCGGCCCGGTGGCCGGCCCTCCCCCGCTCAGTGCGGCAGCGGACCGGTCACCAGCACCAGGCCCGGCGCGGTGAGCGCCACGCCGCTGTCGGTCCGGCGGCTGGTTCCCGCCTCCTTCCGGCGGACGATCTCGGTGGTGCACCGCGGTGACCGGGCGAGCGCCGCCGCGGCGACGCTCCAGGCACTGTTGCGCAGCGGGTTCGGGCGGGCGGCGTCGGCGCGGCGGCCGGGCGGCGAGGCCGGGCGAGCGCGTCGGTCAGCGCTGCACGGGGATGCTCCACGGCAGCGCGATCCACACCGTCTTGCCGCCGTCGGCGGTGGGGGTGACGGTGAGCCGGCCCCCGCACTCCTTGGCCAGACTCCGGATGATCACCATGCCGCGTCCGTTGTCCTGCTGGACGGCGGCGGGAAGTCGCCGGGGCCAGCGGGGGTGACTGTCCGTCACTCCGAGGTGCAGTTGCTCCTCCCGCTCCAGCCGGAGGTCCACGGTGAACGTGGGCGACTGCCCGAAGGTGTGCTGGACCGCGTTGGTCGCGAGCTCCGAGACGATGAGCTGGATGCTGTCGGCGAAATCGGTGTCGGTCGCCAGGCCCCATTCGGTGAGCACCCGGGCCACGTACCTGCGGGCTGCCGAGACCGAGACCGGCTCGCTCGGCAGAGTGACGTTTGCTTCCTGATGGTCTGCCATGGCGAGCCGTCCCTTTCCCACCCGTGCCGACCCGCGATCGGTACGGATTGCGCTTCGCGCCAGATTGCCACTGATGCTGCCCGCTGTGACGGCGTTCCACCAAGATATGCATATATCTGTCGCTCGAAGCGGTGAACCCTGCCACGCAAGACCGGATGTGGACGGCACACTGTCCGCTCGGCATCAGAGGGAGGGAGGCCGCGGATGCAGCACGGCCCAGCGGTTCGACGCCGCAAGCTCGGGGAGGAGCTCCGGAGTCTGCGCCACGCGTCGGGACTGACCAGTCGGGACGCGGCGCGGATGCTCGGCTGGCACCAGTCGAAGGTGAGCCGGATCGAGACCGGGGTGAGCGGGGTGCGGCCGGCCGATGTGACCCGGCTGCTGGACACGTACGGCGTGGACGACACCCGGCTGCGGGATCTCCTGGCGACGCTCGCGGGTACGGCGGGCGGTGGCGGCACCGGCTGGTGGCACGCCTATCGCGGTCTGATCCCGCCCCAGTACCGCGACTTCATCAGTCTGGAGTCCCAGGCCCGGACCGCGCGCACGCTGGAGACCTCGGTGGTGCCGGGGCTGTTGCAGACGGCCGACTACGCGCGTGCGGTGACCCGGGCGTCACTGGACGGGCTGCCGTCCGGCCAGCTGGACTCGCTGGTGGAGGTGCGGCTGGCCAGGCAGGGGGTGCTGCGGACCGATCCACCGCTGCGGCTGAGCGCGGTGCTCGACGAGGCCGTGCTGCGGCGCCAGGTCGGCGGGTGCCGGGTGATGCGGGAACAGCTGCGCCATCTGGCCCGGGTGGCTCAACTGCCCCATGTGCAACTCCAGTTGCTGCCGTTCTCGATGGGCGGCTATGCCGGCCTCACCGGGCCTTTCGTTATCTTCTCATTTCCGAGCACTTCTGATCTGGATGTGGTCGTTCTCGACCATTTGACGAGTAGCCTCTACCTGGAGCGGAAAGAAGACCTTGCGGCGTACAGCTCGGCCTTCCGCACGATGCAGGCTCACGCGCTGTCGCCGGAGCACTCGTTGGACCTGATCGCCGCGATCGACCGCGACGGTCGGTGACTTCGGACCGCCCGAGGGGGCCTCATGTCGGATTGCCTCGCACAGCACGGCTTACGTTGGCGGCGCAGCAGCCGCAGCACGGGTATGAACAACTGTGTGGAGGCGGCGCCGTTCGGTGACGAGCGGCTGGCCGTGCGGGACTCCAAGGATGTGTCCAGGCCGCCGCTGCGGTTCACCGCGGCGGCCTGGACCTCGTTCGTCGCCGGTCTGCGCCTGGATTCGGTCAGCTGACGGGGGCGGTCCGACGCACCACGGACACCGCGGTGGCGATCTGCTCCTCGGTCAGATCGGCCCGCGCGGTGAGCCGCAGCCGGGACACCCCGTCCGGCACCGACGGGGGCCGGAAGCAGCCCACCAGGATTCCGGCGGTGCGGCAGTCGGCCGCCCAGCGCACCGCCGCGTCCGCCGAGGGGGCGCGCACCGAGACCACGGCGGCGTCCGGCCGTACGGCGGCCAGGCCGGCGCCGGTGAGCTGCTCGTACAGTGCCGCGGCGACCGCGCGGGCCCGGCCTGCCCGCTCCGGCTCGCGGCGCAGCAGCCGCAGGCTTTCCAGCGCGGCGCCCGCCGCGGCCGGCGCGAGGCCGGTGTCGAAGATGAACGTACGGGCCGTGTTGACGAGGTGTTCGACGACCCGGGCCGGTCCCAGGACCGCTCCGCCCTGACTGCCCAGGGACTTGGAGAGGGTGAGCGTGGTGACGATGCCCTCGTCGCCCGCGAGACCGGCGGCGGCGAGCGCCCCTCGGCCGCCGTCCCCCAGCACGCCCAGGCCGTGTGCGTCGTCGACGAGCAGTGCGGCGCCCCCGGACCGGCAGACGTCGGCCAGTTCGGGCAGCGGTGCCGCGTCGCCGTCGACCGAGAAGACCGAGTCGGTGACGGCCAGCGCCCGGCCCCGGTGCGCCTGCAGGGCCTTGCGCACCGCCCCGGGATCGGCGTGCGGAACGATGGCGGTTCCGGCGCGGGAGAGCCGGCAGCCGTCCACGATCGAGGCGTGGTTGCCCGCGTCGGAGACGATCAGCGAGTCATGGCCGGTGAGCGCCGTGACGGCCGCCAGGTTGGCCGCGTAGCCGGACGACAGCACCAGGGCCGCCTCGAAACCGCAGAATTCGGCCAGCTCGCCCTCCAGCTCGGCGTGCAGTGCGGTGGAGCCGGTGACCAGCCGGGATCCGGTCGCGCCCGCACCCCACTCGCGCGCGGCCCCGGCCGCGGCTGCGGTGACGTCGGGGTGCCGCGTCAGGCCCAGGTAGTCGTTGCTCGCGAGGTCCAGAAGTGCGGACTCGGCGGGCCGGGGGCGCAGGGTACGGACGAGTCCGGCGTCCGCGCGGCGGCACGCCTCGGCGTCGATCCAGTCGAACGGGTCGAAGGGCATGAGCGGTCCCTTTTGTAGGCAGCTCACAGACCCTAACCGTGCCTGCAACAGGTCATGGTGTGGCAATACACACACCCTCGGCAGGCTCTGTTGTCCGGTTCCTCCTTGGCTGGAAGCCGTGCGGTAGGCCAGGATCTTGGCCATGGACCTCCTGAACACGCTGGTGGACAAGGGCCTGCGGCGCGAGCTGCCGACCCGCGAAGAAGCGCTCGCCGTACTGGCGACCTCCGACGACGATCTGCTCGAAGTGGTGGCCGCGGCCGGAAAGGTACGCCGTCAGTGGTTCGGGCGGCGCGTGAAGCTGAACTATCTGGTCAACCTCAAGTCCGGTCTCTGTCCCGAGGACTGCTCGTACTGCTCGCAGCGGCTGGGCTCCAAGGCCGGGATCCTGAAGTACACCTGGCTGAAACCGGATGAGGCGTCGAAGGCCGCCGCCGCCGGGGTGGCGGGCGGGGCGAAGCGGGTGTGCCTGGTGGCGAGCGGCCGCGGTCCGACGGACCGCGATGTCGACCGGGTGTCGGAGACCATCGAGGCGATCAAGGAACAGAACGAGGGCGTCGAGGTGTGCGCCTGCCTCGGTCTGCTCTCCGACGGGCAGGCCGACCGGCTGCGCTCGGCGGGCGCCGACGCGTACAACCACAACCTGAACACGTCCGAGGCCACGTACGGGGACATCACCACCACGCACACCTATGCGGACCGGGTGGAGACGGTGCACCAGGCGCAGGCCGCCGGGCTCTCGGCGTGCTCGGGGCTGATCGCCGGCATGGGCGAGAGCGACGCCGACCTGGTCGATGTCGTCTTCTCGCTGCGTGAACTGGACCCGGACTCGGTGCCGGTGAACTTCCTGATCCCGTTCGAGGGAACACCGCTGGCCAAGGAGTGGAACCTCACTCCGCAGCGCTGCCTGCGGATTCTGGCGATGGTCCGGTTCGTCTGCCCAGATGTGGAGGTACGGCTCGCGGGCGGGCGCGAGGTGCATCTGCGCTCGATGCAGCCGCTGGCCCTGAACCTGGTCAACTCGATCTTCCTGGGCGACTACCTGACCAGCGAGGGCCAGGCGGGTCAGGCGGATCTGGACATGATCGCGGACGCCGGTTTCGAGGTGGAGGGAGCGGGCACGACCACGCTGCCCGCGCACCGTGCGGAGTCCGGCGGCGGCTGCGGTTCGCACGACGGCGGCTGCGCCCCGTGCGGAGAGTCGCCCGGGGAGGCCGCGGCCGGGTCGCCGGACGTTCCGGCCGCCCGCACGGACCTGGTGGCGGTCCGCCGTCGCGGCGCGGGAACGGACCTCGCCCCCAATGCCTGAGGCGCTCTCCCCGGCCGAGCTGCGGTCCCTGGACCGGGCGCACGTCTGGCATCCGTACGGCCCGATGCCGGGCCGTCAGGAGCCGCTGGTCGTGGAGTCCGCGTCCGGGGTACGACTGAAACTGGCCGAACCGTCCCACGGACAGGGCGAGTTGATCGACGGCATGTCGTCCTGGTGGTCGGCGGTGCACGGCTACAACCATCCGGTGCTCAACGAGGCGGCCCGTGATCAGCTGGGCCGGATGAGCCATGTGATGTTCGGCGGGCTCACCCATGAGCCCGCCGTGCGGCTGGCCACCCGGCTGGTCGAGATCACCCCGGAGCCGCTGCGGCATGTCTTCCTCTCCGACTCGGGTTCGGTCGCCGTGGAGGTCGCGGTCAAGATGTGCCTGCAGTACTGGCGCTCGGCCGGGCGGCCCGCCAAGCAGCGGCTGCTGACCTGGCGCGGCGGCTATCACGGGGACACCTGGCAGCCGATGTCGGTGTGCGACCCCGAGGGCGGCATGCACGAGCTGTGGTCGGGGGTGCTGCCCCGCCAGGTCTTCGCCGACGAGCCGCCGGCCGGTTTCGACACGGAGCCGGACGCCGCGTACGTACGGCATCTGCGGGAGCTGATCGCCGAGCACGCCGACCGGCTGGCCGCGGTGATCGTGGAACCGGTGGTACAGGGCGCGGGCGGGATGCGGTTCCACTCCCCCGCTTATCTGCGGGTGCTGCGCGAGGCGTGCGACGAGCACGAGGTACTGCTGGTGTTCGACGAGATCGCCACGGGCTTCGGCCGTACCGGCGAGCTGTTCGCCGCCGGGCACGCGGGCGTCTCCCCCGATGTCATGTGCGTGGGCAAGGCGCTGACCGGCGGCTATCTGACGATGGCGGCGACGCTGTGCACCTCCCGGGTGGCGGAGGGCATCTCCAGCGGCGAGGTTCCGGTGCTCGCGCACGGGCCGACGTTCATGGGCAATCCGCTCGCCGCCGCGGTGGCGTGCGCCTCCGTCGATCTGCTGCTCGGCCAGGACTGGCAGCGGGAGGTGAAGCGGATCGGCACCGGGCTCGGGGAGGGCCTCGCCCCGGCGTCCGGACTGCCCGGGGTGCGGGATGTGCGGGTGCTGGGCGCGATCGGTGTCGTACAGCTCGACCATGAGGTGGACATGGCGGCCGCGACCCGGGCGGCGGTACGGGAGGGCGTGTGGCTGCGGCCATTCCGCGACCTCGTCTACACGATGCCGCCGTATGTGACCGATGACGAGGATGTGGCACGGATCTGCCGCGCCGTGTGCGCGGCCGCGCGGGAGGGCTGAGATGACCATTCTGGTAGTGACGGGGACGGGCACGGAGATCGGCAAGACGGTGGTGACCGCGGCCGTGGCGGCGGCGCGTCCGGACCTCCGCGTCGCGGTGCTCAAGCCGGCGCAGACGGGACTGGCACCGGGCGAGCCCGGTGATGCGGCGGAGGTGGTGCGGCTGGCGGGCGGTCATGTCACCGCGGTCGAACTGGCCCGGTTCCCCGAGCCGTTGGCGCCCGCCACGGCCGCCCGCCGGGCGGGCCTCCCACCGGTGCGGCCGCACGAGATCGCCGATGCGGCACAGAAGCTGGCGACCGAGCACGACCTGGTACTGATCGAAGGCGCGGGCGGTCTGCTCGTACGGTTCGACGACGAGGGCGCGACCCTCGCCGACGCCGCCCGGCTGCTGGACGCGCCGGTACTGGTGGTGACGCCCGCGGGTCTGGGCACGCTCAACACCACGGCGCTGACCTCGGAGGCACTGCGCGCCCGGGCCCTGGGGTGTCTCGGTGTGGTGGTGGGCAGCATGCCCGCCGAGCCGGATCTCGCCGCGCGCTGCAATCTGGCGGACCTTCCCGTGGTGGCGGGCGCCCCGCTGCTGGGTGCGGTGCCGGCCGGTGCGGGGGCCATGGATCCCGCCGACTTCCGTGTGCGGGCCCGGAGTTGGCTCGCGGCGGAGCTGGGCGGGAATCGGCCGGCCGGCTGAGCGGATGAGCCGCGCCGGAGGGGGGAGAATCTAGGTAGCCGTACTTTCTGCCGGAGCGCCCGGTCGAGGAGGTCCGTCATGCGTCTGCGCGGCACGAGAATCCCACAGGACATGGTCCACCACCCCGTCTTCGCCCGGTTCTACGCCCGGATGAGCGTGGTCGCGGAGACCAGGGCGGGGCTGGCCGCGGTGCGCTCGGATCTGCTGGCCGGCCTGTCCGGGCGGGTCATCGAGATAGGCGCGGGCAACGGCCTGAATTTCGCGCACTACCCGCCCGCGGTGTCGGAGGTGGTGGCCATCGAACCCGAGCGAGGTCTGCGCCGCCTGGCGGTGCGGTCGGCGCTGCGTGCCGGGCTCCCGGTGGATGTGGTGCCGGGTGTGGCGGAGGCGCTGCCGGTGAAGAGCGAGGCTTTCGACGGGGCCGTCGCCTCGTTGGTGCTGTGCAGCGTAAGGGATGTGGAGCGTTCGCTCGCGGAGGTCGTGCGGGTGCTGCGGCCCGGTGGTGAGCTGCGCTTCTTCGAGCATGTGCGGGCCGACGACCGGGCCATGGCGGTCACGCAGCGGGTACTGGACCGTACGGTCTGGCCGTTGCTGACGGGCGGATGTCATACGGGGCGTGACACCCTGGCCGCCATCGAGCGTGCCGGATTCGTGGTGGAGTCGTACCGCAGGGTCATGATGCCGGACTGCGGGATCCGGCTGCCCATGTCGACCTGTGTACTGGGGGTGGCGCGCCGGCCGGACGTGCCGCGCTGACGCGTCGGCCCGGCGTGCCGCACCGGCCCATCGGCTCGACACGGGGCCGTCACAGGCTCCACTGGCGGAGTTCGTCGGCGATGGCCCGGACGTCCGCCTTGCCCTCCTTCACCAGCCGGGCCAGGTCACGCACCTGCTCGGGCGAGGTGATGACCTTGAGTCCGGAGGCGACGAGGTAGCCGTACGCGACGGCCGAGGAGAACATCGCGTTGGAGTGTTCGAGCGCGGGGACGTGGAGCAGCAACTGCAGGAGCGCGGCAGCCCGGGAGTGCGGGTCGCTGTAGACGGGGCTGCCGAAGATCTCGGCCTCGTGGCGGGCCACGGCGGCCACGAGCGCACCCCAGTCGACCACGTGCGGATCGCCGGGGGTCTTGTGCTCGGCCACCATGAGCAGCCAGGAAAGGTCGATCTGGAGGTTCAACGCGTGCCTTTGCGCTCCGGGCCGAACTCTTCGGCGAACACCGACTCGTACTGCTTCATGAAGTCGGCCGCGGCCTCGACGAAGGTGTGTCCGACCTCCCCCGCGTCCTGCCGCACGAGCTCCTCTATGTAGCGGTTCACGCTCATCCCCCTCTGCAGCGCGCGCTGTCGCGCGGCCTCGGCGGTCGCCTCGTCCACTCTCACGTTCAGCTGGGTCTTGGGCACATCAACACGCTAGCGCGCATGCGCTAGCACCGGCAAGAGGAGCCGACCGGCACCGGGCACCCCGCCGATTCCCCCACGGGATGCCGCCGTGGCCCTCGAAATGGCGCTGTGGATGTGATGCCACCCATAGGGGCCACGTCACATCCTAGGCCGGGCAGTAGGAGCGGGGCCCGCCCGAACTGCACGGAAAGTACCCAGAACGGTTCATTTCGGACATTGCTTCGTATTGGGGTAGTACGTCACATCATTGACCCCCGTCCCGGCCCCCGCTAACCATGGATCCCGTCGCCGGACAACGCGACCGGCCCGGACGGACACCCGCCGGACCACCAGGGGCCCCTGCCCCGCACGCCGCCCCGACGGCACACCCCCACACCACAGGAGAGTCACTACCGCATGACCACGCACACCCAGAACCGCACCGCCCGCACCGCCCGCCTGCGCACCCTGTCGCTGACCGCCCTGGCCACCACCGCCGCCGCGGCAGCAGCCCTCACCCTCACCTCCACCTCCGCGCACGCCGCCGAGACCAAGCAGCCCACCGCCCCCGCCGCCCCCACCACCGGCGACTCCCGGACCGGCGGCAGCGGCTACGCCAACAACCTCGACGGCTGGATCAAGGAATCCCTCGCCATCATGAAGGCCAAGGGCATCCCCGGCACCTACGAGGGCCTGCACCGCAACATCATGCGCGAGTCCAGCGGCAACCCCAACGCCCAGAACGGCTGGGACGTCAACGCCCAGAAGGGCACCCCCTCCAAGGGCCTGCTCCAGGTCATCCAGCCCACCTTCAACGCCTACCACGTCACCGGCACCGCCCACAGCCTCACCGACCCCGTCGCCAACATCACCGCGGCCGCCAACTACGCCGCCGACCGCTACGGATCCATCGACAACGTCAACTCCGCCTACTGAGCCGGGATCCGATGCCGAAATCACTGGCCGGGCGGGCAAACGCTCTGCTTGGCTCGGCCCATGAGTGATCTTCACATACGCCCCGCCGGCCTCACAGACATCGACACCGTGCTGCGGTTCTGGTGCGAGGCCGCGGAGGGGACGAGCATCAGCGACGACCACGACGGTGTGGCCCGGCTCATTTCGAGAGACCCCGAAGCCCTGCTGCTCGCGGAACGGGACGGCCGTCTCGTGGGAACCGTCATCGCCGGCTTCGACGGCTGGCGATGCCCCGTCTACCGGCTCGCCGTACACCCCGGCTCCCGTCGGCAGGGGATCGCCACCGCCCTCGTGGAAGCGGCGGAAGAGCGATTCCTCGCCCTGGGCGGGCGACGGGCCGACGCCATGGTCCTGGAAGCCAACGAACGGGCGCATCACACATGGGCCGCGGGCGGGTACCACCGCGAGGACCACTGGCGACGCTGGGTGAAGCCGCTCACGGACTGAGAAGAGCACTGGAAGAACGGTCGACTTTGCCGATCCTTTACTATGGTTCTCCTCCTGTCCGATCCTTCCGAAAGGTGTGAGCGTCCGCCCATGGGCGAGCCTCCCAGTAGCCGACATCGCCGACACCGAGCGATCCTCCTGCCCCTGCCCGATCATGGGACGGAGGTGAACCGATGACCGAAGTGCTTCTGCTGCTCGTGGCAGTACTGCTCTCGCTGGCCTGCGGTGCCTTCGTCGCGGCCGAGTTCTCTTTGACGACGGTCGAGCGCGGACAGCTCGAACGCGCCGTCGAGCGGGGCGAGCGGGGCGCGGCGAGCGCCATGAAGGCCGTACGCAGCCTCACCTTCCAGCTCTCCGGCGCTCAGCTCGGCATCACCGTCACCAATCTGGTGGTCGGCATGCTCTCCGAACCGTCCATCGCGAAACTGATCCGCGGTCCCGTGGAAGCGGTGGGTCTCTCCCCGAACGTGGCGTCCTCCGTGGCCCTCGTCCTCGGTACGGCGCTGTCCACCGTGTTCCTGATGATCGTCGGTGAACTGGTCCCGAAGAACTGGGCGATCTCCTCCCCGCTCGCCGTGGCCAAGACCGTGGCCACCCCGCAGCGTGCGTTCACCGCCGTCTTCCGGCCCTTCATCAGCCACCTCAACAACACCGCCAACCGGATCGTGCGCCGCTTCGGCCTGGAACCGGCCGAGGAGCTGGCCTCCGCGCGCAGCCCGCAGGAGCTGGCGGCGCTGGCCCGGCACAGCGCGAAGCAGGGTGCGCTGGAGGCGGACACGGCGGAGCTGTTCGTCCGCACGCTGAACCTGGCCGAACTGACGGCGGAGAACGTGATGACCCCCCGGGTCCAGGTCACCGCGCTGGAGGCGCAGGCGACCGCCGAGGACGTCGCGAACGCCACCCGGGCGACGGGCCTGTCCCGTTTCCCCGTCTACCTCGGCAGCCTGGACACCGTCGTCGGTGTGGCGCACATCAAGGACGTGCTGGCGATCCCAGCCGAGCAGCGGTCCCGCACCCGTGTGTCGGAGATGCTGCGCGAGCCCCTGCTCGTACCCGAGACGCTCACGGTGGACCGGCTCCTGGACCGGTTGTCCGGCAAGCTCGCCATGGCCGTCGTCATCGACGAGTACGGCGGCACGGCCGGAGTCGTGACGCTGGAGGACATCGTCGAGGAGGTGGTCGGCGAGGTGCGCGACGAACACGACCCGCACGAGACCGCTGACCTCGCACCGGCCGGCGAGGACGCCGACGGGCGGACCCTGTGGTCGGCCGACGGCGCCGCCCGCATCGACCAGCTGAAGACGATCGGACTGCGGGTGCCGGACGGACCGTACGAGACACTCGCCGGGCTCATCGCCACCGAGGTCGGCCGCATCCCCGCCGTGGGTGACGCGGTCGAGCTGGCGGGCTGGCGGATCGATGTGGTCGACGCGTCCGGACGCCGCGCCGCGCGGGCCCTGCTGCACGCGCCGCTGCCCGGCGACGACGAGCCGACGGAGGACGCACGATGATCGCCGTCCAGCTCTTCATCGGACTGATGACCCTGGTCGTCAACGCCTTCTTCGTCGGGGCCGAGTTCGCGCTGATCTCGGTACGCCGCAGCCAGATCGAGCCCGAGGCCGAGGCGGGCAACCGGCGGGCACGGAGCGTCATCTGGGGCCTCGAACACGTATCGGCGCTGCTCGCGGCGGCGCAGCTCGGCATCACCCTGTGCACTCTGGTGCTCGGCATCGTCGCCGAGCCGGCCTTCGCGCATCTGCTGGAGCCGGTCTTCGACGCGGTGGGCGTGCCGCACGGACTGATCCATCCGATCTCGTTCGTGATCGCGCTGTCCGTGGCGACGTATCTGCACATGCTGCTCGGCGAGATGGTGCCGAAGAACATCGCGCTGGCCGAGCCCGTGCGCGCCGCGCTGCTGCTCGGGCCGCCGCTGGTGACCCTCGCCAGGGCGCTGCGCCCGGTGATCTTCGCGATCAACGCCTTCGCCAACACGCTGCTCAAGATCCTCCGGGTCGAGACGAAGGACGAGGTGTCCGCCACGTTCTCCGACGACGAACTGGCCCGGCTGGTGACGGACGCGGGCGACGCCGGACTGGTCGACGACCGCTCGGCCGAGCGACTGCACCACGCCCTGGAACTGGGCCGCCGTCCGGTGCGTGACGTGGTGATGCCGGTGGACCGGGTCGTGTACGCGGAGGTGGGGACCACGCCGGAGCAGCTGGAGCGGCTCTCGTACGAGACGGGCTTCTCGCGCTTCCCGGTGATGGACAGCGAGGAGCGGATCCTGGGCTACCTCCATGTGAAGGACGCCCTCGATGCCACCCCGCGCGATGTGCCCTTCCCGGTGACGGCGATGCGCCCGATCGCCCGGGTCCGGGCGAGTACACCGCTCGACGACGTCCTGACCGCGCTGCGGCGCAGCCGTACGCATCTGGCGGCGGTTCTCGACGAGGACGACCGGCTGGCCGGGATGGTCACCATGGAGGACGTGCTCCGCGAGCTGGTGGGGCGCCCGAAAACGCGCTGACCCGCACGGGGCCGCGGTACGGATTTCCGGCCGCGGCCCCCGCCGCGGCCGGGCCGTGCTCCGGCCCGGGTGTGGGTTGGCGGGCCCCGGTGGGGGCCGGACCGGCCGCGATACGATCGCATCGCCATGGAAACAAATGCCTCCTACAACAGTCTTGTCGCGGTCGGCGACTCGTTCACCGAGGGCATGTCGGACCTGCTGCCCGACGGTTCGTACCGCGGATGGGCCGATGTCCTCGCCGGCCGGCTCGCCACCCGCGCCCCGGGTTTCCGCTACGCGAATCTCGCCGTACGGGGCAAGCTGATCGGCCAGATCGTGGACGAGCAGGTCGATGTGGCCGCCGCCATGCGTGCGGACGTCGTCACACTCGTCGGCGGACTCAATGACACGCTGCGGCCCAAGTGCGACATGGGCATGGTCCGCGGACGGCTCGAAGAGGCCGTGGAGCGTCTCGCGCCCTCGTGCGGAACGCTCGTGCTCATGCGCAGCCCGGGACGCAACGGTCCGGTGATGGAGCGCTTCCGTCCGCGGATGGAGGAGCTGTTCGCCCTGATAGACGACCTGGCCGCCCGGCACGGAGCCCTGGTCGTCGATCTATACGGGACACCCGTGCTGGGCGATCCCCAATTGTGGGACGTCGACCGGCTGCATCTGACGGCCGACGGGCACGCGCGGGTCGCCGAGGCGGTCTGGCAGACGCTGGAGCTGCCGCCGGAGAACGACTGGCGCACACCGTTGCCGGCCGCCGTCCCGCCCAGGTGGGCCAGGCGACGCGTCGACGACCTCCGCTTCGCCCGCGAGCACCTGATGCCCTGGATCGGGCGCCGTCTGACCGGCCGCTCCTCCGGGGACGGCCGGGCGGGTGCCCAGTACAGCGCCGAACTGGGGAGGGCGTTCTGGGTCACCCCGCAGGATTCCCGTGACCCCGGCCCCGTGGCGACCTGGCGCCGGGTCGACTCGGCTCCGCTCTCGTAACGCCCCACGAATCCCGTAACGGCCCACGAACCGGACGGCGGCGCCGGCCCGCACGGACCACCGGCAGAATCCGGACACCGTCGCGGCCCTGCCGGGCGACGGCCGGGGCGCTCACCCGGTTCACCGGGACGGTGCGCCGCGGCCACGACGGCCGGGCCCCGGGCCGCCCCGCAGAGCATGGCCCCAACGCGACATCTCATGGCCTCATGACGGACTGTAGTCGGCATGACCGGTGCGCAGCGTCGTCGGCATGACCTCAGCAACAACCCTTTCGACAAGCACCGACCGCCGCCGACCGGCACTGATGATGCTGTGTCTCGTGCAGTTCATGCTCGTCCTCGACGACACCGTGGTGAATGTCGCGCTCGCCGGCGTCCGGGAAGAGCTCGGCTTCACCACGGCCGGCCCGGCCTGGGTTGTCGATGCGTACTTCCTCGCCTTCGGCGGCCTGCTGTTACTGTCCGGCCGGGCGGCCGACCTGCTGGGCCGCCGCCGTGTCTTCCTCGGCGGTGTGGCGGTGTTCGGCGTCGCGAGCCTCGCCTGCGGGCTTGCCCAGGAGCCGTGGCACCTCGTGGTGGCGCGGTTCGTCCAGGGCGGGGGCGCTGCCATGGCCAGCCCGGCGGCGCTGTCCCTGATCACGCTCATGTACACCGGTGCCGAGGAGCGCGCCAAGGCATTCGGCCTCTGGGGCGCCATCGCCGGTCTGGGCGGCACGATGGGGCTGGTGATCTCCGGTGCGCTGACCGGCTTCGCCTCGTGGCGCTGGATCTTCCTGATCAACCTGCCCGTGGCCGCGATCGCCCTCGTGCTGGTTCCGCGCCTGGTCGCCGAGAGCCGGTCCCCCGGCGGGCACGCCTGGACGTACCCGGAGCGGTCCTGGGCACCTGCGCCGTCCTGTCCCTGACCCTCGGGATGCTCCGGGCCGGGGAGACGGGTCGGGGCGCCACGACCGTCATCGGCCCCCTGCTCCTGGCCGCCGTCCTCGCCGCAGCCTTCCTGGTGGTCAAGGCGCGCACGGCCGATCCGCCGGTGCCGTTGCCGTTCTTGGCCGACCGCACCCGTGCCGTCGCCGGTGGCGCGGGCCTGATGTTCTCCGCCGCCTTCTACGCGATGGCCTTCCTGCTGATGCTCCACATGCAGACCGTGCTCGGATACGGCCCGCTCAAGGCCGGCTCGGCCTACCTGCCCTACGGCGCCGGGATCCTCACGGGCATCTGGCTCGCCTCGCGCGCGGTGGCCGGGTTCGGGGCGGGCCGGACCCTCGTCGCGGGATTCCTGCTCGGCGCGGCCGGCCTGCTGATGCTGTCCGGCACATCACCGAACGACCACTACGTACTCAGCGTGCTCCCCGGTGTGCTCGTCGCGGGCCTGGGCGGCGGCCTGAGTCTGCCCACCCTGACCGTCGCCGCGGTCAGCGGCACCACCGAGGAGAACGCCGGTCTGGGCTCGGCGATCCTCACCTCCGTCCAGCAGGTCGGCGGCGCCGTGGGCATGTCGGTCCTGGTCGCCCCGGCCGCGCGGCGCACCGACGCGATCGCCGTCTCGACCGGCCCGCTGGAGGCCACGACGCAGGGATTCTCCCTCGCACTCGTGGTCGCCGCCGTCTTCCTCGCGCTCGGCGCCCTGGTGATCACCGTACTGCTCGACGGCCGCCGGGAGAACATCTCCGCGTAGCGCGTACCGGGGGGCTCACGCGTACGACGGCCCGTCCGGCCGTCGTACGCGTGAGCCCCCCGGTCGTCCGTCAGCCCCCGGCCGGCCCGCGGCGTCCGGGGGCGAGCACCGCGAAGAGCACGCGCGGCGTCAGCAGGGACGCCGGCCCCTTGGCGAGGGTGGAAGATGTCGACGAAGGCCCGTGCGACATGCGAATCGACGGCCGCGGCGGGCAGCACCCGGTCGGCATGGGCATGGCCCAGGCGCGCCGCGAGCGGCAGGGACGGGCCCACGACGGCGGGATGCCGGAGGTCGTCATTGACGGACCGGGGCCAGGCCCCAGAGGTGTACGAGCAGCCCGACTCCGGCGGGCGTTTCCACCTGGCGTGCGCCGGCGCCGAGCAGCCGGGCGAGGGTGCCGGGAACCAGGAACTCCATGGCACGCACACCCGTGCCCAGGAAGAGGTGGGCGTGCCGCGCCTGCGGTACGCCCTACCGCGTCTGAGGGCCCTGGGGATTTCCGTTCCGTGGTGGACGAGTTCGACCAGCGAGGCCGCGAGCGTGGGGGCCGCCGCAAGCTCGCAGACGTCGAAGATTCCCTGAATACCGGCTCGGACTCGTACGGCTCTCGGTCCATGCCGAAGTGCCGGCTGTCCTGGCTGGAGGAGAGGAAGGCGACGCGCGCGCCGATGGCCCTCCACCACTACGTACAGGACAAGGACGAAGTCCTGCCGCTCGTGCAGGAGCAGGCCCAGCCCTTCCCGCGCCCCGAGCTGCCCTCCGGCTCCCCGCAGGTTCCTACTCGGCACGGCCGAAACACTGCACGGCATGTGCCGGGTCTTCCGGCACTGCACGGTCTGCGGGCTCGTGGTCCCCACCGTGCCGGGACAGCCGCGGCCACGGACCGTTCAGCAGACCGACCGGGCACGCGCGGCCGCCGTGCCGCCCTGGAACGCGCGGCCCCGTCCGCGTCCGGAGCTCCGGACTCCGCCGTGGAGAACTGCGAGAACTCCCACCGCCGGGAGCTGGAGATCATCCTGTCGGGGTTGCCGGCCGGTGTACGGCGCTGATCTGTGAGGGGCCGTCGGCACACTCGTTGCGCACCGGACACACCCATGGCCTCATCGCGCTATGACGTGTCCTGGTAGAGCATCGCGGCCAACTTCGTAAGAACCTAGCCTGAAGGCATGTCTCTCGCTTGCCGCTGTCGGGATCTGAGTCGATGCCATACGACGGCGGTGGCGCCCTCGACGACGGGATGCCCGGCATGATCTCGACACTGCTCACTGCCCGCGGCGCCGACCGCCGGGGGCTCGTTCTGGTCGTGCTCTGTTTCGTCCAGTTCATGCTCATCCTGGACGACAACGTGGTGAGCATCGCGCTCCCCAGCATCCGGGACGATCTCGGTTTCAGCTCCGCGGGTCTGGCATGGGTGGTCAACGCGTACTTCCTCGCGTTCGGCGGGCTCCTGCTGCTGTTCGGCCGCATGGCCGACTTACTGGGCCGGCGGCGGATCTTCCTCATCGGTGTCTCGCTGTTCAGCGGGGCGAGCCTCTTGTGCGGTCTCGCGCAGGAGCCCTGGCAACTGATCATCGGACGGCTCGTCCAGGGCGCGGGGTCCGCGATGGCCGGCCCGGCGGCACTGTCGCTGATCACGCTTCTGTACCCGAGCGACCAGGAGCGGGCCAAGGCGCTGGGTATCTGGGGCGGCATCGCCGGCCTGGGCAGCACGTTCGGTCTGGTGATCTCCGGCGCGCTCACCGGACTCGCCTCGTGGCGCTGGATCTTCTTCATCAACCTTCCGGTGGCCGTCGTGGCCCTCGCGCTGCTCCCCCGCCTGATCGACGAGAGCCGCGCCACCAGGCGCACGCGCCTGGACGTGCCGGGCGCCGTGCTGGGCACCCTCGCCGTGGTCTCACTGGTCTACGGCCTGGTCCAGGCCGGCGATCAGGGCTGGCTCCACGTCACCAGTTACGGACCGCTGATCCTCGCCGTGGCCCTGGCCGCCGCGTTCGTCGTGGTCGAGTCCCGCACCACCGATCCGCTGGTCTCGCTGGGATTCCTGTCCGTCCGGACGCGCGCCGTCGGCAACGCCGCGACCCTGATCTTCTCCGCGGCCCTCTTCGCGATGGCCTTCCTGCTGATGATCCACCTGCAGACGGTCGTCGGCTACGGGCCGCTCAAGGCAGGGTTCGCGTACATGCCGTTCTGTGCGGGACTGCTGGTCGGCATGTGGGGCGCCTCCCGCATGGTGATCAAGTTCGGGTTCCGTCCGAGCCTGATGGTGTCGTTCCCGATCACCGCCGCCGGGTTCGTGATGATGTCCGGCATCGAGGTGAGCGACAGCTACGTCACCGGCATCCTGCCGGGCATGCTCCTGACCAGCCTCGGCTGCGGCCTGAGCCTGCCGGTACTGGGCATGGCGGCGGTGTCCGGGACGACCGAGGAGAACGCGGGACTCGGCTCCGCGCTCTTCAGCTCCGTCCAGCAGATCGGTGGCGCCTGCGGTGTGGCGGTGCTCGTCATGCTGGCCACCCGCCGCACGGCTGCCGTCTCGGATTCCAAGAACTCCGTGCAGGCCGCCACGGAGGGCTACTCGTTCGGCATGCTCATCGCCGCCGGCTTCGTCGTGGTCTGCGGGATCATCGTCGCCACGCTGCTCGGCAAGGCCCCGGTCGGGGGCGAACAGCCTCGGCCCGTGGAGCGTGAGACCGCGCGGCAGTAGAGAAGTACCGCCCTCTTGAGCCTCTGGGGAGGTGTAGGGCGTCGAACGTGTCCGGCCCGGTCGGGGAATGCGGCCCGGTCGACGCATGTCACGCCGCACGAAGCGGCGGGCTGGTGCCTCCTGGCAGAGGACCCGGCCCGCCGCCGCAGCAGCGCCCGAGCGTCGTGGATCAGGCGTCCTCCATGGCTGACCGGGCTCGTCGGCCACAGGGAGGGCGCTTGCATCGCGCAGCCGCACGCACAGGAGCACCCTGTCGGCGGCACAGTCGTCCTGGCGCCCCATGCGTTCATCGAGCCGGAGCCCCTGGCGGGGATCAGGAAGGCCCGTGCGTCCTTTGAGGCCGGGGAGCTGTCCCGGCGGCTCGCACGGTTCCACGACGCCCCGGCACCGTCTTCTGCCGGTGGTCGCATGTGTGGCTCTCCCCGGAGCTCCACGGCTGGACCGCCGAGGACGGGCTGCCGGCCAACACAGGCCCGCCGCTCATGAATCCGTCTCCCGCACGCATTTCTCGTCCGACGATCCGGCGCCGCCGGCGGAGCTGGAATTCAATGACTGCGTCGTGCACGAGCGGGTAGCTCAGCGACTTGTCGACGAATCGCACCGCGAGTGCGAGCGCGGCGAACCCGACGATCCACTACACCTTTGACTCGTCGGGTTCGTCCTCCAGCAGGGCGACAGCGAGCGGGTAGATCACGACGAACGCTCCCAAGGAGGCGACTCCCGCGAGCGCCTGCAACGCCACTCAGCGCGCAATGCGGCACCGCACGGGGCGCAGCAGGGCCCGCAGCGCTGCGCCTACTCCTCCGTCCTGACCGACGCCCAGCGCAGGGGCCCGGTACCTGCTGTTGCCGTATTGGAATGCCCACCCGAGTTCCGCCTTCCGGCAGCCAATTGGCAACGATCGCCGCACGGCTCCGGCATGTTGTACCGGTCTCAGCGGCGCTACAGATGGGAATCGATCGCGCGATCGGAAATGCCGAGGTGTATCGCTGTCCCATTGTCATGGTGGCCTTTGACAATGAGAGAACCTCAACTTGCCGCGCACCGAGGTGCATTTCCTCTCCGGGACGAGCGCAAGTGGATCCATTGCAACAACATTGACCGAACGCAACTGCGCCTCGTAACAGGTCAAGCACTCATATGGCTCTTGCCCATCAGGCCTCGGCCGGGCGGAATTCCATTGCTCCGGCGGCCCTCGCTGCCCGCCGCGTCACTCGCCCTCGTCCCCGTCATCACCCTCGGCGTCATCGCTCCCGGCCGAGCCGGCGGGGGTGAGATCGCCCTTGAGGTATCGCCTCGGGGAGGTGCCGAGGGTCCTTCGGAACGCCGCGAGGAACGCGCTCGCCGTCGTGTACCCCACGGCGTGCGCCACGTGCGACACCGGACGGCCCTCGGCAAGCAGGGGCAGCGCGGCCCGCAGCCTCAGATGGGTACGCCAGCGCTCGAAGTTCATGCCGGTGTTCTGGACGAAGAGCCGCGTCATGGTCCGGCGGCTCACGCCGACGGCCCGCGCGTGCACCTCCAGGCTGCGTCCGTCCGCAGGATCCCGGAGCAACGCGTTGGCCACGGCGCGCACGCGGTCGTCGCTGGGGTGCGGCACCTCCAGCGGAGTGACCGGCAAAGGGCGCAGAAGGTCCAGCACGACCCCCTCGGCCCGCTGCCGCGCGGCGTCCGCAAGATCATCCCGGCCCAGGTACTCGATCAGGTGAGCGAGGAGCCCGTCGACCCCGACCGGCGTGGGCTCGGTCCAGTCGACACCGCACCGGTCCGGGTCGAGGTAGAGGCTGCCCAGCACGGCGTCGCGGGTCGCGCCGGTCCGGTGCACGACTCCGGCCGGCACCCACAGCGCCCGGTTGGGCGGCAGTACCCAGTAGTCGTCCGCGACGCCGATCCCCAGCACGCCGCTGCGGGTCCAGGCCAGCTGATGGTGGGTGTGGCTGTGCGCGGGGAGCCACTGTCCCGGCGCAAGGGGGAAGTGGGCGACGAGGATCGCCGCACCGGAGGCCGGGGCGGTGTCGCCCGGGTCCTCCGCGGCCGCATCGGGGGTGGGCCCCGCAGCGGTGTTCCCGGCAGCGGTCACGAAAGCCTCACCCACGTCTGCAAGCATCTTCCCGGAACCCGGAACCCGGAGCCCGGCACACCGCGACGCCGGTCGCGGGGCCGCGGCATCGCCGTGCGCACGGGTCCTTACCCTATCGCGCCCGCCCGCGGCGGCCGGTACTACGCGATACGGGCCACCGCAAGCCGGTCAGGGGATCAGAAGCAGCTTTCCGGTGGTGCGTCGGGCGGCGAGGTCGGTGCGCGCCCCGGCCGCCTCGGCCAGCGGACGGCGCACGCCGATACGGCTGTCGAGCACGGCGCGTTCGGCGCGGAGCACCACCTTGCCCGCGCAGCCCCCTGGGTCATCCACCCATGCGACGCGCTGCCCACGGCGTGCCCGATGACGCCCTCGCCCGAGCACTTCGACCGTTCCCGCGCCCTCCAGGCCGAGCACGACCGGTGGCACTTCGGCAAAGACGCCTGTGCGTTGGCAGGTGTCCTTGACGTTCACGCCCGCCGCTTCCACTGTCACACGCATCTCACCGGGATCCGGCTCGCGCACCTCGACCTCGACGATTTCGAGAACCTCGGGACCGCAGCACTCGCCCGCCACTATTGCTAGTCCCGCATCAAGCAACGTTCGCTCTGTGGTGATGTATCGCTGGAGTGCTGCACCATGTCGTATCGGGCGGCCAGAATGATCACGTGGCGGAACGCGTGCAGGTCCGGGAGCTGGATGACGATGAGGGCAGGCGGTTACTGCGGATCATCCGCAGGGGTACCGGCTCGGTAGTGACCGGCGACGGGCGCAGATGGTGCTGTTATCCGCGCAGGGCATGTCCGTGAGGAAGATCGCCGAGGTGACGTTCACCTGCCCTGACCGGGTCCGGGACGTGATCCACACCTTCAACGCCGACGGCTTCGAGGCGCTCTACCCCAAGTACAAAGGCGGCCGGCCGAGAACCTTCACCCTCCCGGAACGCCGGGAGATCAAGAAGATCGCCAAGTCCAGGCCGGCCGAGCACGGGCTGCCGTTCTCGACCTGGAGCCTGGCCAAGCTGGCCGACTTCCTGGTCGCCGAGGGGGTGGTCGACGACATCAGCCACGAGGGCCTTCGCATCCTGCTCCGCGAGGAAGGCGTCTTCTTTCAACGCGTGAAAACCTGGAAGGCCTCACGAGACCCGGACTATGCGGCCAAGAAGGCCCGGGTCGAACACCTCTACGCGATCGCCGACGGCGAGGTCATACCGAGGAAGGCGAACCCGAAGTCATCTTCTGCATGGACGAGTTCGGACCGCTCAACCTACAGCCCCACCCCGGCCGGCACTGGGCCGAACGAAGCGGCAGGAACAAGGACCCAGACCGCGAGCCCAGGCCCCGACGCCGGGCGACCTACACACGCCCGCACGGGGTCCGTCACCTCTTCGCCGCCTACGACCTGACCAAAGACCAACTCTACGGGCACATCAAAAAGACCAAGAGCAGGTCGAAGTTCCTGGAGTTCTGCCGCTACCTGCGCTCGCTGCACCCGACGGACATACGCATTGCGATCGTCTGCGACAACTACTCACCGCACCTGACGACGAGACGCTGCCAGCGGGTCACAACGTGGGCGGCAGCCAACAACGTTGAGATCGCCTACACACCGACCAACAGCTACTGGCTCAACCGGATCGAGGCCCAGTTCACCGCCCTGCGCTACTTCGCTCTCGACGGCACCGACCACTCCAGCCACACGGAACAGGGAAGCATGATCCGCCGCTACATCGTCTGGCGGAACAAGCACGCCGCCGACGAACGCCTCCGCGAGGTCGTGAACAGGGCGAACGTCGCTTGATGCGGCAGTAGGTACATCTCGGACGGGACGTGGGCAGTCGCCACTACGGCACGTTCCACCCGAGCACGACGGGCAGCCCGTGCTCGTAACCCAGCGTGTTGATCGTCCCCGGATGCGGGTGCCCGAACTGTCGTGCGCCCGACGCGTCGAGCCTGAGCCAGCGCGCGGTGAGGATGCGTGACAGATGGCCGTGCGCAACGACGGCCACGTCACCCTTGGCCAGCAGCGGCCGGACCCGGCCAAGGAAGGCGTCGACCCGCACGGTCACGTGCCCGAGGTCCTCGCCTGCGTCCACGCCGTCACGCCACAGCTCCCAGCCGGGCTTGAGCTCCTGGATCTGCTCGGCAGTCAGCCCCTCGTAGCGGCCGTAGTTCCACTCGATCAGGTCGGCGTCGGTTTCCGCACCGCTCAGCCCCGCCAGCTCGGCCGTCCGCACGGCGCGAGTCAGCGGGCTGCTGTAGACGGCGACGAACTCCCGTCCGGCCAGTCGAGGCGCGAGCGCACGCGCCGCGGCCTCCCCCGCCTCGGTCAGCGGCAGGTCGGTGCGGCCAGCGTGCTGGCCGGTCCGACTCCACGCGGTCTCGCCGTGCCTGATCAATATCAACTCGCCCATGGCCGAGGAACATATCTCACACCGCACACAGGGCAAACGTTGCCTGACGCGGCGCTAGCGTCGCCATTTCTCCTCCGACCTTGAGGATGCAATGAGCGCGGCATTGATCGTCGCTGCCAGCGCAATTCAACCGACTGCACCGACTACGTCGTATATCGAATTACGGCATTCGTCCAGGACCTTCGAACGCGGACCGGATTCGGACCCGCCTCCAGCAGCCCACCATTCCGACTGCCCGGCGATCCGGACAGTGACCTCGTCCGTGGGGGTCGACCCCGGACCGACCGGCCGACCAGGGCCCCGAGGCGGCCGGCCAGTGGGGCACCCGGTGGCGCAGTCGCCGGCCGAGCGCCCTCATGGCGAACGAGGTGCGGCGCACCCAGAACAGCCTTCACGCATCCGCGCCACTTGGTCCGTGTCGAGGTGTCGAGGCGTTCCCGTGCCGCGGTCCACCCATCGACCGCACGACACGCTTCGTCGCCGCATCGTCGCTCCATGTGCTCGAAGCGGAGAGGTGGAGAGGCGGAGAGACGGAGAGGCCTCGCAGGACGGTGCCCATGCCGGAATATCCGGGACCGGCGAATACGTCGCTCACGGCCACGGGCGAGTGAAAGCGGCGACCGGTGACGTGCGAGATCCGCGACTGCGCGGAGTGATCGACGGGCACCGCGACCGGCGGGGCACCCGTGACGGTGACCGGCGCGCTCCGCGGCCTGCCCACTTCGGTTCCCAGGCGGCTTCCCCGCCTCGGTTCCCACGGGATTGCGCGGGTTCGGCTCCCTTGACCGGAGGCCGCCTCTGACCTGGAGCTTCCGGACTCGGCGGCCGCTCACGAACCGCTCAAAACGACAGGTAAACTCTGGACGCGTGACTGCTGTGTCTGCGAAGCCTCGTATCCCCAATGTCCTGGCTGGCCGCTATGCCTCCACGGAGCTGGCCGTCCTCTGGTCCCCCGAGCAGAAGGTGAAGCTGGAACGCCGGCTGTGGCTGGCGGTGCTGCGCGCTCAGAAGGACCTCGGGATCGAGGTGCCGGACGCCGCGCTCGCCGATTACGAACGTGTCGTCGACCAGGTGGACCTGGCTTCGATCGCGGAGCGCGAGAAGGTCACCCGGCACGACGTCAAGGCCCGGATCGAAGAGTTCAACGCCCTCGCCGGCCACGAGCAGGTCCACAAGGGCATGACGTCCCGGGACCTCACCGAGAACGTCGAGCAGCTGCAGATCCGGCTCTCCCTGGAGCTGATGCGCGACCGCACGGTGGCGGTCCTGGCCAGGCTCGGCAAGCTGGCGGGCGAGTACCGCGAGCTGGTCATGGCCGGTCGCTCCCACAACGTCGCAGCGCAGGCGACCACGCTCGGCAAGCGGTTCGCGACCGCGGCCGACGAGCTCCTGGTGGCGTACGGCCGGCTCGAAGACCTGCTCGGCCGCTACCCGCTGCGGGGCATCAAGGGCCCCGTCGGCACGGCACAGGACATGCTCGACCTGCTGGACGGCGACGCCGGGAAGCTCGCCGACCTCGAACGGCGCATCGCCGCGCACCTGGGCTTCGCCCAGGCCTTCACCTCGGTCGGCCAGGTCTACCCCCGCTCGCTCGACTACGACGTAGTGACCGCGCTGGTCCAGCTCGCCGCGGCTCCGTCCTCGGTCGCCAAGACGATCCGTCTGATGGCCGGGCACGAGCTGGTGACCGAGGGCTTCAAGCCGGGTCAGGTCGGCTCGTCCGCGATGCCGCACAAGATGAACACCCGGTCCTGCGAGCGCGTCAACGGGCTGATGGTGATCCTGCGTGGCTACGCGTCGATGACCGGCGAGCTGGCGGGCGACCAGTGGAACGAGGGCGATGTGTCCTGCTCCGTGGTCCGCCGGGTGGCGCTCCCGGACGCCTTCTTCGCGTTCGACGGTCTGCTGGAGACCTTCCTGACGGTCCTCGACGAATTCGGGGCGTTCCCGGCCGTCGTCGCCCGTGAGCTGGATCGCTACCTCCCGTTCCTAGCTACGACCAAGGTTCTGATGGGCGCGGTGCGCGCGGGTGTCGGCCGTGAGGTCGCCCACGAGGCGATCAAGGAGAACGCCGTCGCCTCAGCCCTGGCCATGCGCGAGCAGGGCGCCGAGCGCAATGAGCTGCTCGACAAGCTGGCCGCCGACGACCGCATCCCGCTGGACCGCGCGCAGCTCGATGCGCTGATGGCCGACAAGCTCTCCTTCACCGGTGCCGCGAGCGACCAGGTCACGGCGCTGATCTCCCGTATCGAGGAGATCGCCAAGCAGCACCCCGAGGCCGCCGCGTACACACCGGGCTCCATCCTCTGACGGCCACGACCTCAGCCGGATGACACCCGAAGAGCTCCGGACCGCCTGCGACCGCACCGTTCCCGATGTGGTCGCAGGCGGTCTGCGTGTGCTGTTCTGCGGAATCAACCCGAGCCTGATGACCGGGGCGACGGGCCACCACTTCGCCCATCCCGGCAACCGGTTCTGGCCGGTGCTCCACCGGTCGGGCTTCACGCCCCGGCAGTTGAAGCCGGCCGAACAGGCCGAACTACTGCGATATGGCCTCGGCATCACCAATGTGGTTGCCAGAGCCACCGCCCGGGCGGACGAGCTGTCCACCGAGGAGTTCCGCGAGGGCGGACGGATCCTGACCGCCAAGGTCGAGCTGCTACGACCGCAGTGGCTGGCCGTCGTGGGGATCACGGCGTACCGCACGGCCTTCGGCAGACGCACCGCCCGGATCGGCCCGCAGGACCACACGATCGGCGACGCCCGCGTCTGGGCCCTGCCCAACCCCAGCGGCCTCAATGCCCACTGGACCGCCCGGACCATGGCCGAGGAGTACGGCCGCCTTCTGGCCTGCGTCGACCACGACACCGGCAACCCCGACGAGCCGGCTCCCCCCGCTGTCTCCGCTGTCCCCACGGAAGACCGCTGAGGCTCCTGCGCCGCCCCGAGCGCTCCGCGTCCCCGGCCGCGCGGGCCCGCTTGCGGCCATGAACCAGGCACCGATCCGACAGACACGACCCGACCGCCACCACACACGGACCTCGGCCCACCCGCCCATCCGCCCGACCGCCCGACCGCCCGACCGCCCGACCGACCGACAACAGCCTGCTCATGTCACGGCGGGTCGATCTCCGTCACCACGACATTCAGCTCGCACCCCGGTCCTTCCTCCTCCAGGTACAGCCCGATGCCGATCCATCGGTCCTCGACCTTCCAGAGCTGGAGGAACTCGCAGCCCGCGACCGTATCGGCCCATGCCTCCGGTATCTCCTCGCCAACGATCATCCGCTCCTGCGCGCTCCACAGGCTGATCGACTGCGGCTCCCCCCAGCGACCGGCGAGCAGCGTCAGCAGGGCATCGTGCTCTGCCAGGCACTGGGCCCGGTGTTCAAGTCGCCGCGCCTCGTCGTCGTCCCAGTGATCGACTTCCGCGTGCAGGGACGCCGTGTGGTAGCCGGGCCCGCTGACTCCCGAGCCTGACCGGGTGCGTTCCGTGGGAAAGCCGGAGGTGCGCATCGCATCGATGAGGCGGAGGTGATGTGCGGTGGTCATGCCGCCAGTAAACCGCGCAGCACTGACAAGCCGCTCCTCGCCATGGCCTTTGAGGTACTTTCAGCCACCCGCGCCCGTATTGGATTCGTGGCAGCCGGGCAGTTGGCAGCCGAACAGCCGGCTACGCGTCCCTTCGCCGGATCGCCCACCAGCCTGCCAGGAGCGCGGCGGCCGCCCAGGCCGCCGTCACCGCGAGCCCGCCCCAGGGTCCGAGACTTCCCTCGGGGTTCTGGTGGAGCACCAACTGTCCTGCCCGGTCCGGCAGATATTGCGCGGCACCGCCTGCGACGTCGCCGACCACGAAGGAGACTATGAGGACGAACGGGATGAGGAGGCTGAGCACGGCTACGGCGCTGCGCAGCACCACAGTCAGTCCGGCCGCGAACAGGGCCATCAGCGCCAGATAGATCCCTCCCCCGAAGGCCGCCCGCAGAGCGCCCGGCTCCCCCAGACCGATCGCGTACTTGCCCATGAACAGTTGTCCCACGAGGAAGGCTCCGAAGCTGGTGACGAGGCCGACAGCCAGCGCCAGGACCCCGACGACAGTGATCTTGGCAGCGTAGAAGACGTTGCGGCGCGGAACAGCGGCGAGCGATATACGCAGGGCTCCGTTGAGGTACTCGGAGGAGAGCGCGGTCGCACCGAAACTGATGGCGGCGATCTGGCCGAAGTTCAGTGCGTAGAAGGCGTCGAAGACCGGCTCGGCATCGACGTTGTCCGCCTCGGCCTGGCCGACGATCGAGAAGGCGAGCACGGTGATGGCCAGGGTCACGAGGAGGACGGCTATCAGTGATCCCAGTACGGACCGGACCGATCTGATCTTGATCCACTCGGAGTGCAGCACAGCTGTGGTCGGCATGGTCAGGGCTCCTGACGGTTGGCGGACGAGGTCGAGGCCGATGCGAATTCCGCGGCGCCGGCGGTGAGGTCGAGGTAGGCCTGCTCCAACGTGGCCTGCTCGTCGGTGAGTTCGAGGATGGGAATGCCTTCCGTTGCGGCTATCGCGCCGATCTGCCCGGCCTTCACGCCGTCGATGGTCCAGGAGCCGTCGTCGCCCTGCGAAGGCTCGTGCCCCTTGCGGATCAGGACGTCACGCAGCCGCGTGGACTCGGTCGTACGCACCCGCACCCGGGGCTTGCTGCGGGAGTCCAGGAACTCCTGCATCGGCAGGTCGGCGAGGAGCCGTCCCCGGCCGAGAATCACGAGGTGATCGGCGAACGACGAGGTCTCGTTCATCAGATGGCTGGAGACCAGGACCGTTCGGCCCTCACGGGCAAGCCGCTTCATCAGTTCCCGGATCCAGATGATGCCTTCGGGATCGAGGCCGTTCGACGGCTCGTCCAGCATCACGACCTCCGGGTCGCCCAGCAGCGCGGCCGCTATGCCCAGTCGCTGTCGCATGCCGAGGGAGAAGGTCTTGATCCGGGCTCCGCCGACCGCACCGAGTCCGGCCTCCTCCAGAACCTCGTCGACCCTGCGCACACCGAGCCGATTGCTGACCGCCAGGGCCAACAGGTGGTTCCGCGCGGTGCGGGAGCCGTGGGCGGCCTGGGCGTCCAGCAGGGCGCCCACCCGACGCAGCGGATCGTCGAGGGCTGCGTAGAGCCGTCCGCCGATCGTGGCCGTGCCACCGGTGGGCCGGTCCAGGCCGAGAACGAGTCTCATCGTGGTGGACTTGCCTGCGCCGTTGGGGCCGAGAAAGCCGGTGACGCGCCCCGGTCGCACACTGAACGTGAGATTGTCCACGGCACGGGTCGTTCCGAATTCCTTGGTGACTTCCTGAACGTCGATGCTGGTCATGTCCTCAGCCTGGCGGCCGCTCCCGGGTCGTCGCCTCCCCCGCCGGTGGGGAACGTCTCCCTCTTCCGGGGGAGCCGCCGCACAGGTGCGGGCTGACACGATGGCCTCATGTTCCGCCTCCTGCGCCCGCTCGCCGCCTCTGTCACCTACACCCGGTGGCTGCATCTCCTCATCCCGGGTGCGGGCTACAGCTTGTGGATGTTCATATCGCCGGACTCCCCTTGGGTACCCGTGCTCTTCGCCGTTCCGGTCGGACTGTTGCCCGGCATACGGCTGGCCGAGGGGGTGCAGGCACAGCTTCTGCTCTCTCCGGAACAGCGAGGCAGAGCCGATGCCAGCATCTCCGCGGTCGCTGCGGCCACTTGGTCCGATCGCTGGAGAACCGTGCTGTGGCTGGAGACTCGGATATTGCTCGCCGTTCCCGTGTGGTTCGCGACGGTGTGGCTGCCTGCCACCTCGGTGGATCTCGTTCTCACCGCCACCGGAAACGGGCCGAGCGACCAATGGCTGGTCCGGGGAGTGGAGCCGCACTGGTGGTACGCCTTGCTCACTCCCCTGCCCCTCCTGGCCATGCTCGCCGTCGTCGTGTTGAGTGGCCGGCTCGTCACCGAGGCCGCCGAGCGGCTTCTCGGCCCCTCGCCGGTGCAGCGGCTGACCGCTCTGGAGGAACGCACCGAGCAACTGCTGGAGCGCAACCGCATCGCACGCGAGCTGCACGACTCGATCGGGCACGCGTTGACGGTCGCGGTCGTGCAGGCCGGTGCGGCCCGTGCGGCGCAGGACCCTGACTTCACCGAACGGGCTCTGGCCGCGATCGAGGAGACGGGCCGGGACGCGCTCGACGACCTGGAGCGGGTTCTGCGGGTGCTGCGCGAATCGGGGACGCCGGTGGGGCAGCGGCCGACGCTGGCGGAGGCGGACCGGCTCCTGGACTCCGCGCGCGGTTCGGGCGCGGAGATCGACGCGGACGTGTCCGGTCCGCTGGAGCAGGTTCCGGGAGCGGTCTCCCGCGAGGGGTACCGCATCCTTCAGGAGTCCCTCACCAATGTGCTGCGTCATTCGGGCAAGGTCCCCGTCCGTGTACGGATTGCCGTCGCCGGCGGCCGGCTGGAGTTGGAGGTGATCAATCCGCTCAGTGACCCGGCAGCAAATCCGGGTGGCGGTAGCGGGCTGCGGGGCATTCGGGAGCGGGCGGCGCTGCTTGGCGGGAGGGCCGAGACCGGTCCGCACAAGGGGGAATGGCGCGTTCGCGCGAGGCTCCCGTTGGACGGCATGAGGGCTGCCCCGTAGTCCTCGGTGGATCGGTCCCGGCGTCGGAAGCCACACGCCGAGAGGTGGTGGAGATCGGCACACCGGATGCGAGCAGCTGTTGCGACAGTGGGGAGAGACGCTGCGGCTGACGTCGTGCGCACACCGGAGGCCATGGGACTGCCCTTAGGGTGGCCCAATGCCGGTTAGCGTACTTCTGGTCGACGACGAACCCCTCGTCCGCGCGGGGCTGCGCGCGGTCCTTGAGGCTCAGCCCGATATCGAGGTGGTGGGCGAGGCGGGCGACGGCGCCGCCGTGATCCCGCTGCTGCACCAGCTGCGGCCGGACGTGGTGGCCATGGATGTCAGGATGCCGTTGATGGACGGCATCGAGGCCACGCGGGTGGTGCTGCGCACGGTGCCGAATCCGCCGAAGATCCTCGTGGTGACCACCTTCGAGAACGACGAGTACGTCTACGAGGCGCTGCGCGCCGGCGCGGACGGCTTCCTCATCAAACGTGCCCGGCCCTCCGAGATCGTGAATGCGGTGCGTCTGGTGGCCGAGGGTGAGTCGCTGCTCTTCCCGGCGGCGGTCAGGCAGCTCGCCGCCGAGTACGGGACCAGCAAGGCGCGTGCGGCCATGGATCGGGCAGCGCTCACCGAACGGGAATCCGCGGTGCTCCGGCTGATGGCCCGCGGCCTGTCCAACGCCGAGATCGCCGCCAAACTCGTGGTCGGCGTCGAGACCGTGAAGACCCATGTCAGTGCGGTGCTTGCCAAGTTGGGTGCCAGGGACCGCACGCAGGCGGTGATCGCGGCGTACGAATCCGGGTTCGTCGCCCCGGGCTGAAGTCCCCGCCCGGGGAAGCCCACCGTGGCCCACAGTCGCCCCGCACCTGGGCAACGAGTACCATCCGCCTGACATGCGCCAAAGCTGGGAGGACACACCGTGGGCCGGCTGACCGGTGGGGATCCGTCGCTGTTGCGACGCATCAATTCCGCGGTGGTGCTGCACGCTCTGCGTGGCGCCGGCTCCCCGACGCTGACGGACCTGACCCGGATCACCGGGCTGTCGCGGCCGACGGTCGAGGGGGTCATGGAGGGGCTCTTCGAGGCCGGACTGGTCGTCGAGTCGGTGCCCGACGGGGGCGAGACCCGACGTCAGGGGCGGCCGGCCCGCCGGTTCAGGTTCCGTGCCGAGGCCGGGCATCTGCTCGGCATCGAGATCGGCCCGCACCGCGTCTCCGCACTCCTGTCGGGGCTGGACGGCCGGATCATCGGCGCGGGCGCCCGTGAGGTGTCGGAGACCGCCTGCGCCGACGACCGGCTCGACAAGGTCCGGGCCGTGGTGGCGGACCTCCTGCGGCGGACGGGCGTGGCCCGGAGCAGTCTGCGTGCGGTGGGGGTGGGCAGTCCCGGCATCGTGGAGGCCGACGGCACGGTTCGGCTGGGAACCGCTCTGCCCGGCTGGACGGGTCTGGCGCTGGGCGAGCGGCTCAGGCGGTCCTTCCGCTGCCCCGTCCTGGTGGAGAACGACGCCAATGCCGCAGCGGTGGCGGAGCACTGGAAGGGTGCGGCCACCGAGTCCGACGACATCGTGTTCGTGCTGGCGGGGCTGAGCCCTGGTGCCGGTTCGCTGATCGGCGGGCGGCTGCACCGTGGATTCGGCGGTGCGGCGGGCGAGATCGGCGCGCTGCATCTGCTCGGGCGGGAAGTGACCCCGGAGCGGCTGCTGTCCACGACGGACACTCCGCTGGATCCGCTGGACGAGGTCGCGGTCGCCGATGTGTTCGCGGAGGCCCGGCGCGGCGATGTCCGTGCGCAGGCGGCGGTGGAGCGCTTCATTCAGCGCCTGGTGCACGATGTGGCGGCGCTGGCGCTGGCCCTGGACCCCGAGCTGGTGGTGGTGGGCGGCTGGGCCACCGGGCTGGACGATGTGCTCGATCCGCTCCGCGGCGAGCTGGCCCGCTACTGCCTCCGGCCGCCGCGGGTCACGCTGTCGCTGCTCGGCGAGGCGGCGGTGGCCACCGGTGCGATGCGGCTGGCTCTCGACCACGTCGAGGAGCAGCTCTTCGCGGTGGAGGGAACGGTGACGGCCCGCCGCTGAGTGCGACGGGCCGTGCGTACCGACGGACGGTGCGTACCGACGGACGGTGCGTACCACCGGACGGTGTGTGCCGACGTCTACCGGTGGTGGAACCGGCCTCGGTCAGGAGGCCTGGCGCTCCTGGTCGTGGTGGCTGATCTCCAGGTCGCCCGAGTCACCGAAGGTGAGCCGGCAGGTGTCGGCCCGGTACGTGGCGACGGAGAGCGCGGCGGTACCGCCCGCCGCGAGGTAGCGGGTGGTGACGACGAGCACGGGGGCTCCGGGCAGCCGGTCGAGCTCCTTGGCGTCGTCCACGCGTGCCGAGCCGAGCTCCACCGACCGGTCCTGGCCGTCGAGGCCGAGGCGGTGCAGTTCGCGCAGGACACGGCGGGCCAGGGCGGGCCCGGACGGGGCGTCGATCGCGGAGAGTTCGGGCACGGACGAGGACGGGACGTACAGCAGCTCCGCCGCGACGGCCTGCCCGTTCGTCACCCGGATCCGGCGCACGATGTGCACCGGCTCGTCGGCTTCCACGTCGAGCGCGGCTGCCACTGACGACGGCGCGACCGCCACCGAGCAGTCCACCGGCTGCCAGGCCTCCGCCGGACCGCCACCGGACCAGTCCCGCTGTGCCGTGGAGACGGCGACCCCGACGCGCGGCGGGGCGACGGTGGTCCCGACGCCACGGCGGCGCTGGAGCCTTCCTTCGAGTTCGAGCTGTTCCAGAGCCTGCCGGAGCGTGGCTCGGGCGACTCCGAACCGGGCGGCGAGCTCGCGCTCGTTGGGCAGGATCTCCCCCACCGCAAAGTCCGAGTCGAGTGCCTCACTGAGCACGGTCTTGAGGTGCCAGTACTTCGGCTCCTGCACCGGTTCCAGCTGCGTGGTCCCCACCCTGTCCTCCGCAATCACCCAGCGGCTATTCCGCGACGTTATTTATTAAAGGTTCCTGTCTTAACGTTGTGACCATAGGACGGTACACATCCTTGGTCAAGACCAATCCTGGGTCGGTGACGCAGCGAAACGGGTATCTGCCGCAGAGCGTTCACAGGACGTTCGTGGTGCCGTGAGGCGAGCGCAGCAATGAGCCCCACGACCGGCAGGACGTGGGGCTTCGGGCCGGGACGGCGTGCAGAGCGCCGGTCAGGCGCCCGCCACTCCTCCGGACCGCTCCGGGAGGTCGGCGAAGCGAGTGAGCTTGTCAGGGTTGCGCACGATATATACGCACTGGATGAGCCCGTCCTCGATGTCGAGCTGAACGACCGAGTCGACCTTCCCGCCCAGGAACAGCAGCAGGCCCGGCCCGCCGTTGAGCTCCAGCAACCGGAAGTCGAGGTCCTCGGTCTGTCCGTGGGCGACGGCGAAGAGGAAGCGCCCGACCTTGTCAGCGCTCTCGATGATCCGCAGCGGCGCCCTGGACTTTCCGCCGCTGTCCCCGACGAGCCGCGCGTCGGGCGCGAGCAGGGCCAGCAGTTGCTCGATGTCGCCGCCCGCCGCCGCGGCGAGGAACCGTTCGGTGAGGTCACGGCGGTGTGCCGGGTCGACGTCGTACCGCGGCTTGCGCTCCTCCACATGGTGCCGCGCGCGGCCCGCCAGCTGGCGCACCGCGGCCTCGGTGCGGTCCAGGGCGGTGGCGATCTCCGCGTACGGGAAGCCGAAGGCCTCGCGCAGTACGAAGACGGCTCGCTCCAGCGGCGAAAGCGACTCCAGGACCACCAGTACGGCGACCGACACCGAGTCGGCCAGCACCGCCTGCTCCACGGTGTCGGGAACGGCGGGTCCGAAGTCGGTGACGACCGGCTCCGGCAGCCACGGCCCGACGTACGACTCGCGACGTGACTGAACCTGCCGCAGCCGGTCGATGGCGAGGCGGGTGATGATCCTCACGAGAAAGGCGCGCGGCTCCCGCACGTCCTCTCGGGGTGCGGAGGACCAGCGCAGCCACGCCTCCTGCACCACGTCCTCGGCATCGGCGATCCGGCCGAGCATGCGGTAGGCAACGCCGGTGAGCACGGGGCGGTGGCTCTCGAAGACATCGGTGGCGGTGTCGGCTGTCACTTCTCCATCCCAGCCGACCTGCCGCACCCTGTCCAGCGCGAATCGCCCGCCCCTCTTGAAGTGCCGGCTACCGAACGGTAATTGTTATTGACGAGACGTCTAAGTCGCCTTCAGGCATGGCCCGTTCATGCCGGATCAACCCGGGAGCACCAGCATGGCCACCACGGTCTCGTTCAGCGTCGACTCACCGCAAGGGCCCCGGACGGTGTCCGTGGCGTATGAACGGACCGGTGCCGGCGAGCCGCTGCTCCTGCTCCACGGCATCGGCCACCACCGTCAGGCCTGGGACCCGGTGTTGTCCGTGCTCGCCGTGGAACGCGATGTGACAGCCATCGATCTCCCCGGCTTCGGTGTCTCGCCGGAACTGCCCGACGGACTGGCGTACGACCTGCCGACGATGGTCGGGGTGCTCGGCGCCTTCTGCGCGGCGATCGGCCTGGACCGACCGCACGTGGCGGGCAATTCACTGGGCGGGCTGCTGGCGCTGTCACTCGGGCGGGAGAAGCTCGTACGGTCGGTGACGGCGCTCTCGCCCGCGGGTTTCTGGACCGAGGGCGAGCGTCGCTATGCGTTCGGGACGCTGCGGGCCATGCGGCGGGCCGCGTTGTCGATGCCGGTGCCGCTGATCGAGCGGCTCTCGCACAGCGCCGCCGGGCGCACGGCACTGACCAGCACCATCTATGCCCGGCCCGGCCGCCGTTCGCCCGGGGCCGTCGTCGCGGAGACCCTCGCACTACGCGAGGCGACCGGATTCCACCGGACGCTCGCCTCCGGGGGAAACGTCGCGTTCACCGACGACGTCCAGGGGCTGCCGGTGACCGTCGCCTGGGGCAGCCGGGACCGGATACTGCTGCGCCGGCAGGGGATCAGGGCCAAGCACACCATCCCCGGGGCCCGGCTGGTCCGGCTTCCCGGCTGCGGTCACGTGCCGATGAACGACGATCCGGCGCGGGTGGCGCGCGTCATTCTCGACACCAGTCGCTGACGGCGTACCGGGCACCGGATCCGTATCCCGGGTCGCCGCCCTCCGGGACAGCACGCCCGATCCGAGGGCGACTCCCAGCCCGACCAGAAGGCTGCCGCCGACCTGTGCGACGCCGTACGAACCGGCGTCGACCAGCGGTGCGGTGAGGGCGGCGGAGACCGGGATCAGGCCGGAGAAGAGCGTGGCGCGCTCGGCGCCGATGCGCTGCATGCCCATGTACCAGCAGACGAAGCCGATGACGGTTACCACTGCCGCCTGCCACAGCAGGGCGATCGTCTCCGCCCCGGTGGGCGTCCGCAGGGCCTCGCCGCCGTCCAGGACGAGACCGAGGCAGAGCGACTCGGCGGCGGCGAGACCGCAGACCGTGGCGGACAGCAGCTTCGGTCCGAGCGGCCGCAGTACCGGTACGGCGATGACCGCGAAGCCGACCTCGCCCGCCAGCACGCCGGCCGAGCAGAGGATTCCCGGCAGGTCAGTGCGGCCCCAGCCCTGGACGACGAAGGCCCCGGCGGCAACGAGCGCGGCCGCGCACAGGACCGTACGCGTGGGCCGACGGCGGTCCATGAGCGGTGCGAGTACCGCGACGAAGATCGGCGCGCAACCGACGAACACCCCCGGAACGGCGGGTTCCGCGGAGCGTTCCGCACCGAGCACGGCGAGGTTGAAGCCGACCATCCCGATGGCTGCCAGCAGCGCGAGCCGTCCCCACTGGCGCAGGGTCACGGTGCGCAGCACGGCGGCCGGCCGGGCCCCCTTGTCGCGGGCCAGGAGAAGTACGAGCAGGAGTGCCGCGAGGCCGTAGCGCAGCGCCTGGCCGCCCGCGTACGGATAGTCGCCCAGGACACTGTTGGCGGTGAAGGACGCACCCACGAGGATGCAGGCGAAGGCGGCCAGGAGCGCCCCGCGCAGAGAGCTGATGTTCATGGCATCGACGCTAGGCAGCCGGGCGGTCCGGTTTAAGGTCCACTCTCATGATGTCTTCGGGGACCAATTCGCGGCCGGACCGCGCTCAGGGCGGGGAGTTCGGCGGCGCCGCCTGGGAGTTGCTGCTTCCGGCCGCCGCGGCGCCGGTCCGACGGCGTGGCCGTGCCCTTCAGTCGGCCCTGCGCGAAGCCGTACGCTCCGGTCTTCTCGTTCCGGGTACACGGCTGCCGTCCAGCCGGGCGCTGGCCGCCGATCTGCGGGTGTCGCGTGGGCTGGTCACGGAGGCGTACGAGCAGCTCACGGCCGAGGGCTACCTGCGCAGCGGACGTGGCGCGGGCACCTGGGTGAGCGAGGCCGTTCGGGCTCCGGTACCGGGGGCGCGTGATCTCGCGCCACGGGCCGAGGGCGTGCGCGTGGACTTCCGGCCCGGCTCACCCGATCTGTCGCTGTTCCCGCGCGGTGCCTGGGCCGCGGCCCATCGCTCGGTGCTCGGCCGGCTGCCGCACGGCGCGCTCGGCTACCCCGATCCGCGCGGGCTGCCCGTCCTGCGCGAGGCCCTGGCGGCGCTGCTTTCCAGGCGCCGTGGTGTGGTCGCCGATCCGGAGCGCCTGGTGGTGTGCTCCGGCGTGGCGCAGGCGACGACTCTGCTGGGGTTCGTGCTGCACGGGCGGGGGATGCGGTCCGTCGGCGTCGAGGATCCCGGGAGCCCCGAACACTCCGCGCTGTTCGCCTCCGCGGGCATCACCACCGTCGGCCTGCCGCTCGACGACGAGGGGCTGGCGCCCGAGCCCCTCGTACGCTCGGGCGTACGCGCCGTCGTCACCACTCCGGCGCACCAGTTCCCCACCGGGATCGCCTACTCGGCCGCCCGCCGCGGCCGGCTTCTGGAGTGGGCGCGCGCCGCGGACGGGCTGATCGTGGAGGACGACTACGACGGCGACTTCCGCTACGACCGCGCACCCGTCGGCGCGCTTCAGGGACTCGATCCGGAGCACGTCGCGTACACCGGCTCGGTGAGCAAGTCGCTGGCGCCCGGGCTCCGGCTGGGCTGGCTTCTCGCACCGGCGGACATGACCGACGAGATCGTCGCCCGCAAGCGCACGATGGATCTGGGCAATCCGGCCGTCGACCAGGCGGTCCTCGCCGACTTCATCACCCGCGGCGGCTACGACCGGCAGTTGCGCCGCTGTCAGCGCGCCTATCGCGAGCGCCGCGACACGCTCACCTCGATGCTGGCCGAGCACTTCCCCGGAACCGAGGTGAGCGGGATCGCCGCGGGCCTCCACATCATCGCCGCGCTGCCCGGGCGGTACGGCCCGGAGGCGGTGTTCATGGCGCGCGCGGCCGATGCGGGTGTCGCTCTGCGGCCGCTCGGTGCCTGCGGCACCCTGCCCGGCGAGGACGGGGCGGTGCGCCTGGTGCTCGGTTACGCGCATCTGGCTCCGGCGGAGATCGAGCGGGGCGTACGCCTGCTGGCGGCGGCGCGCCGGGGCGCGAACGGACGGGCTGCCGACGGCGGTGGCCGGGTGTTCATCTGAGGTTGGTGTGCCCGCCGCCGACGGGAACGAGGGTGGGGACGCCAGACCGGTCACCCGTTTCGTTCCGCTGACCACTGCCCCGGAGGCACCTCGATGTCGTACCGTCCGCGATTCCCGTCCCCCGCCCGCCGCAGCGTGCTGCGCGGTTCGCTCGCCGCGTCGGCCGCGCTCGCGCTGCCCGCGGTGGGTTCCGCGGCCCCCGCCTTCGCGCTGTCCGGGCGGCCGCGTGCGGCGTGGGGTGTACAGGTGGGTGATGTCACCTCGTCGTCCGCGCTGGTCTGGGTGCGGTCGGACCGGCCGGCCCGCATGATCGTGGAGACTTCGGCGACGGAGTCGTTCCGGCGGGCCCGCACCTGGCACGGGCCGCTCGTCGGATCCGGCACCGACTTCACCGGCACGACACCGCTGTACGGGCTGCCGCCGGGCGAGCAGGTGCACTACCGGGTGACGCTCGCCGATCCCCACGACCCCCGCCGCACCGGCGAGCCGGTGCGCGGAACCTTCCGGACGGCACCTGCCCGGCGCCGCGACGGGGTGCGCTTCCTGTGGTCGGGCGACATCGCGGGGCAGGGCTGGGGAATCAATCCGGACATCGGCGGCTACGCGGTGTACGACGAGATGCGCCGCCTCGATCCGGACTTCTTCCTGTGCAGCGGTGACAACATCTACGCGGACGGGGTGATCGAGCCCAGCGTGACGCTGCCCGACGGGCGGGTCTGGCGCAATGTCACCACCGAGGAGAAGGCGAAGGTCGCCGAGACCCTTGCCGAGTACCGCGGGAACTTCCGCTACAACCTGCTCGACCACAATCTCCGTGAGTTCAACGCGCAGGTCCCTTCGATCGTTCAGTGGGACGACCACGAGGTGCGCAACAACTGGTATCCCGGGCAGATCCTCGACGACACCCGGTACACCGAGAAGAACGTGGATGTGCTGGCGGCCCGTTCGATGCGGGCGTTCCGCGAGTACTTCCCGGTGTCCACCCTGCATGCCTCTTCCGGGGAGGGCCGGATGCACCGCGTGGTGCGGCACGGTCCGCTGCTCGATGTGTTCGTCCTCGACATGCGGTCCTTCCGCAACGCCAACTCCCCGGGCCGGCAGGCCGACGACACGACGGGCATCCTCGGTGCCGAGCAGCTGCGTTGGCTCAAGCACGAGTTGTCCCGGTCCCGCGCGGTGTGGAAGGTGATCGCCGCGGACATGCCGCTGGGACTGGTGGTCACCGACGGTGCGACGGACTTCGAGGCGGTCGCCCAGGGCGATCCCGGGGCCCCGCTCGGCCGTGAACTGCAGATCGCGGAACTGCTGCGGTACATCAAGCACCGCCGGATCACCGGCACGGTCTGGCTGACGGCGGACGTGCACTACACGTCGGCGCAGCACTACGAACCGGAGCGTGCGTCGTTCAAGGACTTCGCGCCGTTCTGGGAGTTCGTGTCGGGACCGCTGGCCGCCGGTCAGTTCCAGGCGAACGAGCTCGACGCGACGTTCGGTCCCGACCGGGTCTTCGTCCGGGCGCCGGACCGGGCGAACGTGTCGCCGATGGAGTCGCCGCAGTACTTCGGAGAGGTGGACATCGACGGCGACAGCGGCGAGTTGACCGTGCGACTGCGGGCGCAGGGCGGCTCCGTACTGTTCAGCAAGGTGCTGCAGCCGGGGCGCGTCGGGCAGTGAACCGACGCCCTGCGACGGGCCCCCGGGCGATGGCCGGGGGCCGATTGTCAGTGGTGGGATCTACGGTTTTCCCATGACCCGATCCGTTCAGGCATTGGCCTACGCACGCCCGTCAGCATTGGAGTCCTCGCAGTCGGGGCAGCTCCTCGGGCTGGAGACCTCCGGTGGCCTCACACCGCGGGGCGCCGAGTCCCGTCCCCGGTTCTTCTCCGGCTTTCTCACCTCGCCGGGGATCGCCGCCCGGGGCCTGCTGGCCGTGGCGGACGTGGCGTCCACGCGCTACTACCAACGCACCTTGCCTTCGTCGCTCGATCCGGTGGTGACGGGCAATGGCGACCGACTGCGCTTCGAGTCGTTCTCCGGCTGCTGCGGGGTGTACGCACGCCTCGACGTGCTGCAGGACGGTCTGGACGGTGCGCGGACGGGTCACGGCACGACGAATGTGGATGTCAACAATCCGCTGCGGGAGGCGCTTTCGCGGATAGCGGGGGACGATCCGCTGCATCTGCGGGTGGGGCCGGACGAGATGGCCGTCACCACTCTGGACGGCCCGGTCGTGGAGAAGAAGGTGCCGCTGCCCGACCGGTGGCTGCGCGGCTTCGCCGAGGCCCAGGTGGTGTCGGCCGGTTTCGATCTGCGGGCCGAGCTGCCGGCCGCCGAGGCCGTCCGGTTCCTCCGTTCGCTGCCGCGATCGTCGGGGAACGCCTCGCGTGGTGCCCGGTGGGTGGTTCCCACCGGGAAGACGCTGCGGCCGACGACCCGGCCGGTGGCCGGGGCGGTGTGTCTGCCCGGACCGGAGCGGCTGGTGGCGTTGCAGCGGGTGCTGCGTCATGCCACGTCGTTGCGGGTGTACGGGCCGGTCGCCGACGGGGCCGCGACGGCGAGTGCCTGGGAGGTCGTGCTGCCGGGCATGCGTCTCACCCTGACGCTCTCGCCCGATGCCTCGCGCGGTTTCTCCGGCGAGGGCGGCGTGCTCGACGCGCTGGCCACCGATGACGCCGCGGCCGACGCGGAGCTGGTGTCCGTGCTGCTGGCCTGGGAGCCCCGGATCGACACCGCCGATCTGGCGGAGCAGTCGGGTCTCACGGTGGAGCGGGTACGGGCCGCGCTCACCCGGCTGGGGACGGCGGGCCGGGTCGGCTACGACCTCGCCGACGCGGCCTACTTCCACCGCGAGCTGCCGTACGACGCCGACCGGGCCGAGCGGCACAATCCTCGTCTGGTGGCGGCCCGGCAGCTGGCCGGCTCGGGGGCGGTCGTGCTCGACGGGGACGTGGCGACCGTGATCTCGGGAGAACGCCGCTATCAGGTGAGGGAGCGGGAGGGCATGCTGAGCTGTACCTGTCAGTGGTGGGCGGACTATCGCGGGCGGCGGGGCCCGTGCAAGCACGCTCTCGCCGCCCGTATAGTCCGTCGCACCGCGCCGGTCGCCGGGGGTGTGCGATGAACGAGCTCCTCACCGCCGTACGGGAATCGCGCGCGCACGACGTGCCGGGGCTGCTGGCCGGGATGGACCGGGCGGAGCGCAAGGCGGCGCTGGCCGAGCTGAAGACGATCCGGAAGGAGGCACGGAACTGGTCCTGGACCGAGCAGGGCAAGGTCCGCAAGGCCCTGCTGGTGGCCGGTGCGGGCTGCCAGACGAGCGCCGCGGCGTGCGCCGCCTGGATCGGCGGCCGGGATCTGACCGGCTGGGGCCGCTCACCCTTCCCCCTGGTCCTGGCGGTCCTGTCGGACCGTGACCCGGAATGGCTCGGTGATGTCGCGCACCGGCTGGCGGCCCGGCCCGCGACCGCGGAGCCCGCGTACGAGCTGATCGCCGGGCTGGTGAAGCAGGCCCGGTGCCCCGTGCCCACGTCGGAAGGCTTCGTGCAGGGCTGGGCCGAGTCCCTCTCGGCCGCACAGTTGCGTCGCCGCAGGAGGCGGCCCCTCGTCGACAGGCTCCGTGACGACCCGTTCGCGGCCACCCTGCTGCCACGGATCTTCGAATTGACGGAGCTGCCGCCACCGATGCTCTGGCCCGACGATGCGAGCGATCCGTACCAGTGGGCCGCCACGCTGGCCGCTCTCCCCGAAGAGGGACTGCTGGAGCGGCCGGTGCTCGTGGAAGCCTGTGTGACCCGGCTGTTGCGCGGTGGCAAGGTCAACGAGCTGCGGTTCTTCCTCGGTCTTCTGCGCACGCTCGAACTGACCGAGCAGGAGGAGTCCGAGCGGGTCGCCGACTGGACCGGGATGGCCGCGGACGGCGCCTCCACGGTGGCCGGTCACGCCCAGGCGGTGCTCGCCCGGCTGGACGGGCGTGGTGAGCTTTCCGTGCGCGCCCTGGCGGACATCTCGGCCTCCGTGCTGTTCCGTACCGAGAAGAAGCTGGTCCGGTCCCAGCTCGTGCTGCTCGGCAAGGTGCTGCGCCGCGATCCGTCGGCGGTCGACGAGCTGCTGCCCGTCGTCGCGAGCGCCTTCGAGCACGAGGACATCGACGTCCAGGAGCGGGCGCTCAAACTGGTGGCCCGGTACCTGCCCGCCGCCGGGACGCCGGTGCGGGAAGGGCTCGCCGCGTCGGCCGCGCTGCTGGGCCCGGCTCACCGCGCGATGGTGACCGAGGTCTTCGGCGGTCCGGCGGTCGGGCGGTCCGGGACGGAGGGGTACGAGGAGTTGCTGCCCCCGGTACCGGAACCGCAGCCCCTCGATCCGCCGCCCGCGACGCTGCCCGAACTGGTCGAGGTGGTGGTGGCCCTGATCAGGTCGGCGACGCCGGACGTCACCGCCTTCGAGCGGGCCCTGGACGGGCTGGTGCGCCATGCCCACAACGACCGGTCGGCACTGGCCGACGCGTTGCGTGACGCGCTGGCGGGAGAGTGGTGGGTCGAGGGCGAACCGCCGTCGCAGACCGAGCGGTCTCTCCGCTCGGAGACGAGCATCAGGGTCGTCGTGGCCACGCTGCTCGGACGGGTGTCGGCACGGGCGGTGAAGGAGGAACGTGAGTCCTGGACCGGCACCGGGACCTGCGTCCACGCCGCGCTGGACGGCATCCTGAAGGCCCGGCTGTGGGAAGCGGCCGACGCCATGCTGAACGGTGGCACTCCGTTCCTGCTCGCCACCCCCACCTGGCACACCGGCTCGCTCGACCCGGCCGTGCTGGTCGAAAGGCTGGGCACCTGTCAGCGGCTCGGGGTCCGGCCGGGCGAGGCCGACTTCGCCCAGGCACTGCTGCGTGTGCGTCGCGGAGATCAGCTCGGGGCCGCCGAGGCGGCGGCGCTGCTCGGCACCCCCGAAGGCGACCGGCTGGCGGCATGGCTGCGGGCCGACGAACCGCTCGCGCGGGTGTACCGCTTCGATCTGGAGAAGAGGGTCCGGCAGGGGCAGACGGTCGTCCGGTCGTCGCGCGCGCTGATGGCCAGCCGGGAACGCCCGCTCATCGAGGAGGAGTTCCCTCGTTCCTTCCACTGGCTCGGCCGGCCGCAGGTCCCGGCGCACAGCCACTGCTACCACTGGGACGGCCGCCCGGACCAGTGGACCGCCACCCTGCCCGAGGACGCCGAGACACTGGCCGCCTGGCTGTTGCCGAACATCGCGACCGGTGTGGTCGAGGAAATACGCGACACCCTCTCGCCGCTCCTGCTGCTGGCCGAACAGGACGCGCCCGCGGGGGAGGCCGTCCGTCTGATGGTGGCGTACGGACTGGGGGCGCGGCATCCGGAGGACCGGTTGCTGGCGGTGGACGCTCTGCTGATTCTGGCCGCCCGGCAGCAGCTCGACGCGGCGCTCCTCGGTGAGCAGTTGGCGACGCTCCTCGGAAACGGTCTGATCAAGCCCAACCGCCTGGCGGATTCCGTCCGTACCGCCGCCGCCACCGGGGCGTACCGGACGGTGCTGTCCGCGCTGACCGGCGCCCTGCCGGGACTGCTGGCGCAGGAGAAGGCGCCTCGCGGACTGGGCGACCTGCTCTCCGTGGCCGCCGAATGCGTGGAGCACTGCGGCGCGGCGGGCGGTGGGGATCCGATACCCGGCCTCGCCGAAACGGCCGCGCGCGGCGGATCCTCGCAGTTGGTACGTCAGGCGGTACGGCTGAAGGCCGCCTGGGAACAAGGCTGATGCGTCCGCACCGAAGCCCAGGCGCAAGGCCGCAGCACAGCCCCCAATAAGGAGAAAGTGGCTAAAAAGGGACTAGATCCACACTTAACCCATCAGTCACAGAGTGTTCGCGGTCAGGCAACAACGCTCGGTCAGAGTGAAGCCATGACTGATGTGACATCCGCGAAGACCGCCCGCCGCCCCCACCACTGGCGGCGGGACATGATCGAGCTGGCCGCGCTGTTCACCGCGGTCGCGGTGGCCGACGCCATCGCGAACCTGATCGGGCACCAGCCGGACGGACCGTATCTGCTGATCGCCTCGGCGGTGGCCCTGGCGGTGACGGCCGCGTTCCACACCTGGTGGGCCCGGCGGCACAGCCACGCCCCGCCGCCGACCGGCTCCGGCCCGGTCGCCGAGGGGGACGGGGCCGCAACGGGCCTCGGCACCGACGGTGCCGGGCCCGCGGCGTCGGACACGCCCACCGCCGCGGGTCCGGCCGCCTCCCCCGAGGACACGGCGCTGTGGCGGATGCGGACCACGGTGCGGGACGCCCCCGGCAGCCTGGCGGCGCTGTGCGGTGCTCTCGCCCGGCACCGGGTCGACATCCTCACCCTGCAGACGCACCCGCTGGCCCGGGGCACGGTCGACGAGTTCCTGCTGCGCGCGCCCTCCCTGCTCCAGGCGCAGCAGCTGAGCCGGGCGGTCTCCGCCGCCGGGGGAGGCTCGACCTGGATCGAGCGGGCCGACACGCACGATCTGGTCGACGCCCCGACGCGGGTCCTGGGCCTGGCCACCCGCACCGCGCTGGACGCGGCCGAGCTGCCCCTCGCGCTGCGGCAGCTGCTCGGCCGTTGCACCATCCACTCGCTGCCCGCCGTCTCGGTCACGGGCCGGGCGACCGGTGAGACCGCACCCGTCGAAGGGGTGCTGGAGGAGACGGTGATGCGGCTGCGCGATCCGTCCGGGGGTGCCATCACCGTCGAACGGCCCTATCTCCCGTTCACGCCCACCGAGTTCGCCCGGGCCCGTGCCCTGGTCGAGCTCGACGCCCGGCTCGGCCCCCGTGTGCCGCGCAGCCGGGACGTGCTCACCCTCCCCGAGGGCAACGAGATCACCGTGCGTCGCGCGGACGGCGGTGACCTCGAAGCAGCACGGGCGATGCACGACCGCTGCTCCGACCGGACGCTGCGGATGCGCTACCACGGGCCGGTCCAAGACGCCGACCGTTACCTGGACCACCTGCTCAGCCCTCGTTTCGGCCGCACGCTCGCCGTGCAGACGGCCTCGGGCCGGCTGGTCGCGCTCGGTCACCTCCTCTGGGACGGCGACGAGACCGAAGTCGCCCTCCTCGTCGAGGACGACTGGCAGCGCCGCGGCATCGGCTCCGAGCTGCTCGGCCGCCTGGTGGCGCTCGCCGTCGAGGCGGGCTGCGAGAGCGTCTACGCCGTGACCCAGTCGTCCAACACCGGCATGGTCGCGGCCATGCGCGCCCTGTCCCTGCCGCTGGACTACCAGATCGAGGAGGGCACCCTGGTCGTCACCGCCCGCCTGGACGCGACCCCGGTCCGGTCACTGCCCCCGTACGAGCAGGCCGGCCGCTGACGCCTCGGCCCCGGAAGGCGCCTCGGCACCGGAAGACCCCTCGGCCGTGGAGGCCACCCCGGCCCCGGAGGACTCTCCGGCCGGGTCCTGCTCCCGTGCGGCCTCCTGGGAGCCGAGCGCCTGGCACAGATCGGCCCACAGGTCCTCGACGTCCTCCAGACCGACCGACATCCGCAACAGCCGGTCCCCGACGCCCGCGGCCTGCCGGTCTCCCTCGTCCACGATGCGGTGGCTGATGGAGGCCGGGTGCTGGATCAGGGTGTCCACGCTGCCGAGGCTCACCGCGGGCGTGATGAGCCGCACGGCCGAGATCACCCGGTGCGGATCCCCGTACACCTCGAACGAGACCATCGCACCGCCCAGCTTCGGGTAGTGGACCCGGGCGATGCGCGGGTCGGCGCCGAGCCTGCGGGACAGTTCGGCGGCACTCGCGGACGCCGCCCGCACCCGTACCGGAAGCGTCGCCAGGCCGCGCAGCAGCAGATACCCGGCCATCGGGTGCAGCACCCCGCCGGTGGCGAAGCGCACCTGCCGCAGCCGGCCCGCGAACTCCTCGTCGCAGGCGACGACCCCGCCCATCACATCGCCGTGCCCGCCCAGGTACTTGGTGGCGCTGTGCAGCACGATCCGGGCACCGTGCTCGACGGGCCGCTGCAGCACCGGAGTGGCGAAGGTGTTGTCGACCAGCAGCGGCACCGAACCGCAGGAGTACGCGATCGCCCGGATGTCGACCTCGGCGAGCGTCGGGTTGGCGGGGGTCTCCACCATCACCAGCCCGGTGTCCGGACGGATCGCGTCGGCGATGCCCGCCGGATCGGTCCAGGTCACCTCCGTACCCAGCAGTCCGGCGCCGAGCAGATGATCGCTGCAACCGTAGAGCGGCCGGACGGCGACCACATGGCGCAGCCCCATGCTCGCCCGGACCAGCAGAACGGCGGTGAGCGCCGCCATGCCGCTGGCGAACGACACGGCGCTCGCGGTCCCTTCGAGCCGGGCGAGTGCGGTCTCGAAGCGGGCGGTCGTCGGATTGTCCAGCCGGGCGTAGACCGGCGGCCCTTCGAGCTGCGCACCGGTCGTGGCGAAGGCGTCGATCCGCTCCGCCTCGCCCCGGGAGTCGTACGAGGGGTAGGTGGTCGACAGGTCGATCGGCGGAGTGTGCAGTCCGAGGGCCGCGAGATCGTCGCGGCCGGCGTGCACGGCGTCGGTGGCCAGCGCCCTGGACCGGGTTGTCGTCGGGGGCGCCATCGGGGATTCGGTGTCCATGCCACCACTCTGAACAACCACCGGGATTCGGCGGGCATTCTCCGTGCTACGTTCGGCCAATGGCCGATTCTGTCGCTCTTGACCCGGTGGATCTGCACATTCTGCGACTGCTGCAGAACGATGCCCGGACCACCTACCGCGAGCTGGCCGCCGAGGTCGGCGTCGCACCGTCGACCTGTCTGGACCGGGTGACCAGGCTGCGCCGCTCCGGTGTGATTCTCGGCCACCGGCTGCGGCTCGACCCGGCGAGGCTCGGCAGGAGTCTGGAGGCGCTGCTCTCCGTGCAGGTCCGGCCGCACCGCAGGGAGCTCATCGGCCCGTTCGTCGAACGCATCAGGACATTGCCGGAGTCCCGTGCGCTCTTCCATCTGACCGGCCCGGACGACTATCTGGTCCATGTCGCGGTCACGGGCACGGCCGATCTGCAACGCCTGGTGCTGGACGAGTTCACCTCGCGCCGCGAAGTGGCCCGGGTCGAGACCAGGCTGATATTCCAGCAGTGGGAGTGCGGGCCGCTGCTGCCGCCGTCCGCAGAATCGGCGGAGTCCGGCCCCTGAAACCGAATGATGGTGACGCGGAGGCCCCCGCCGTACGAGGATGTCCGCATGTCAGACACTTCCAGCAGCGCGCTGCCCCGCCAGGTCGCCGACACCTATGTCGACGCTTTCATCGAACACGACCCGATCTCCGGCACCTATCTCGGTGTCGCGGAGAGCTCGCGCCGCCTTCCCGACTTCTCCCCCGCCGGTCAGGAAGCTCTGGCCGAGCTGGCCCGCACCACCCTGGCGAAGCTCGACGCCGCCGAACGGCTGCCCGGCGCGGACAGCGACGCCGAGCGCCGCTGCGGCCGCCTGCTGCGTGAGCGCCTCACTGCGGAACTCGCCGTTCACGAGGCCGATGAGAAGCTGCGCACGGTCTCCAACCTCGCCTCCCCGGCGCACAGTGTCCGTGAGGTGTTCACCGTGACGCCGACCGAGACCGACGAGGACTGGGCGGCGGTCGTGGACCGGCTGCACGCGGTGCCCGCCGCGTTCGAGGGCTACCGCGAGTCGCTGGCACTCGGCCTGGAGCGCAAGCTCTACGGCGGCCCGCGCGCCACCGCCACCTTCATCGGCCAGCTCGACGAGTGGGCGGGCCAGGACGGTCCGGGGTTCTTCCAGGAGTTCGCGGCCGCCGGACCCGCGTCGCTCCGTGCCGAGCTGGACGAGGGCGCCCGGGTGGCCACCGAGTCGGTCGCGGCGCTGCGCGACTGGATGCGCGATGTGTACGCCCCCGCGATCGAGGGCGCGCCGGACACGGTGGGCCGTGAACGGTACGCGCGCTGGTCGCGCTACTTCAACGGCACCGACCTGGACCTGGACGAGGCGTACGCGTACGGCTGGTCCGAGTACCACCGGCTGCTGGCCGAGATGCGGACCGAGGCGGAGAAGGTGCTGCCCGGCGCCGGCCCGTGGGAGGCGCTGGCCCATCTCGATGTGCACGGCAGGCACATCGAGGGGGTCGACGAGGTCCAGGCCTGGTTGCAGAGTCTGATGGACGAGGCGATCGAGGCTCTCGACGGTACGCACTTCGAGCTCGCCGAACGCGTACGGAAGGTGGAGTCCCGTATCGCCCCGCCCGGCGGCGCCGCGGCTCCGTACTACACCGGCCCCTCCGAGGACTTCTCGCGCCCCGGCCGCACCTGGCTGCCCACGATGGGCGAGACCCGGTTCCCGGTGTACGACCTGGTGTCCACCTGGTACCACGAGGGTGTGCCGGGCCACCACCTCCAGATCGCGCAGTGGACGCATGTCGCCGACAGCCTGTCCCGCTACCAGGCGTCGATCGGCGGGGTCAGCGCCAACGCCGAGGGCTGGGCGCTGTACGCGGAGCGGCTCATGGACGAATTGGGCTTCCTGCCCGACGCCGAGCGCCGCCTCGGCTATCTGGACGCACAGATGATGCGCGCCTGCCGGGTGATCGTGGACATCGGCATGCACGCGGAGATGGAGATCCCGGCGGACTCCCCGTTCCACCCCGGTGAGCGGTGGACCCCGGAGCTGGCGCAGGAGTTCTTCGGCAATCACAGCGGCCGGCCCGCCGACTTCGTGGAGAGCGAGCTGACCCGCTATCTCTCGATGCCGGGACAGGCCATCGGGTACAAGCTGGGCGAGCGCGCCTGGCTGCTGGGCCGGGAGAACGCCCGCAAGGCCCACGGTGACGCGTTCGACGCCAAGGCCTGGCACATGGCCGCCCTGTCGCAGGGGCCGCTCGGTCTCGACGATCTCGTCGACGAGCTGTCCAGGCTCTGAGTCGACAGCCCGGCTGCCGGACCCTGTCCACCCCACGGGTCCGGCCGCCGGACACCACCGCGGCCCGTACGGCCGGGCCGGTCAGCAGCCGCAGTCGCCGGAGCCGGCCGGCGCGGTGAGCGGGTCCGGCTTGCGCCGCTCCCGCCCCTCCCGGGTCTCGAACTCGAAGCCCTCGCGCACCCAGTACTCGAAGCCGCCGAGCATCTCCTTGACCCGGTAGCCGAGTTCGGCGAGGGCGAGCGCGGCACGCGTGGCGCCGTTGCAGGCGGGGCCCCAGCAGTACGTGACGACGGGAACCGCGGGGTCGAGCAGGTGGTGGGCCTGCTCGGCGATGAGCGCGGTCGGCAGGTGGACCGCGCCGGGGACGTGCCCCCGGTTCCAGGATCCGGTGGAGCGCGAGTCCAGGAGCACGAAGCCCGGATCGCCGTCGGCCGCGAGCGCGGCGGCGACGTCAGAGACATCCGTGTGGAAGGCGAGCGAGGCGCCGAAGCGGGCGACGGCCGCCGCCGGGGAGGCGGGCGGGACGCGCAGGACGGGATGGGCCGCGACGGCGGTGGGCTGGGAGGTCATGCCCAGAAATCTACGGACGGTGATCAGCCCCCGGAAGATGAGATCCCCGGCACAATGCTTGCCCCGCCGGGGATTTCCCTGTTGTGTCCCGGGCATGACCGACTATTCCCCGGACGCCACCGACTGGCGCATCCTCGATGTCCTGCAGCGCGACGGGCGCGTGTCGTTCGCCGAGCTGGCACGCGCGGTGTCGATGTCCCCCAGCGCCGTGACCGAGCGGGTGCGCAGGCTGGAGGAGACCGGGGTGATCAGCGGTTACGCCGCCGTGGTCGACCCGGAGCGGCTCGGGCTGCCGATTCTCGCCCTCGTACGGCTGCGCTATCCGAACGGCCACTACAAGCCGTTCCACGATCTGCTCGACACCACTGCGGAGATCGTGGAGGCCCACCATGTCACCGGTGACGACTGCTTCGTACTGAAGGTCACCGCCCGCTCGATGAGTCATCTGGAGGAGGTCGCCGGCAGGATCGGCGCCCTCGGTTCGGTGACCACCAGCGTCGTCTACTCCTCGCCGCTCCCCCGTCGCGCCATCAGCCGCTGACCTCGCCGCCGGTGCAGTGCCGCACCGCCGATCCGTGCCGTTCCTTCACCACTTCGAGCTGTGCGGGGATACGGCGGCGCAGATCGGCGACATGGCTGACGATGCCCACGCTGCGGTCCCGCTCGCGCAGCGAGTCCAGCACGTCGAGCACCTCGTCGAGGGTCTGGTCGTCCAGACTGCCGAAGCCCTCGTCGATGAAGAGTGTGTCCAGCCGTACTCCGCCCGCCTCGTCGGTGACGACATCGGCGAGGCCGAGCGCGAGGGCCAGCGAGGCGAAGAACGTCTCGCCGCCCGAGAGCGTGGCCGTGTCGCGCTCGCGGCCGGTCCAGGCATCGACGACGTGCAGTCCGAGGCCCGCTCTGCGGCCTCCGGTGCGGGCGTCGGAGTGGACGAGTGTGTACCGGCCGGACGACATGCGCCGCAGCCGTGCGGTGGCCGCGGCGGCGACCTGTTCGAGCCGGGCGGCGAGCACGTACGACTCCAGCCGCATCTTGCGTTCGTTGTCCGCGGAGGTGCCGGCGGTGAGTCCGGCCAGCCGTGCCACCCGGTCGTACTCCTCGCGCAGCGGACCGAGTCCGCGTACCTCGTCCGCGGCCCGGCGGGAGAGCCTGCCGAGTTCGGCGCAGCGCTCGCGCGCGGCCGCCAGCGCGGCGGAGGCGTCCCGCAGCAGGTGTTCGGCCGTGTCGTACGCGGTCCGCGCGGCGTCCACCGCGGCCGGCGGGCGGGCGGCGGCGGCCCGGGTCTCCGTCTCGGCCAGGCGGTCGGCCACCGCCGCCGCCTCGGACTGCCAGGCATCGACGAGCCGCTGGAGTTCACGCTGCTCGGCATCGGAGAGCAGGGTCTCGGCCGCCGCCTGCGGGGTGTCGAACCCGGCCCGGAAGGCGGCGTCCGCGAGCCGGTCGTCGGCCTCCTTGCGGTGCTGTGCGGCCGTCTCCTCCTGACGTACCGCCTCGGCGGCCGAGGCGAGCAGCCCGACCCGGCGCTCCAGCAGCGCGGCGTGCTCGGCCACGCTGCCCGCCTCGCCGCGGGCGGCCGTCAACTCGGCTTCCAGTGCCGCCTGTTCGCGGTCCAGTCCTTCGCGCAGGGAGGTGCGGGCCGCGGCCCGGCGCTCGGCCAGCTGCCGGCCTTCGAGGCGTTCGGCCTGTTCCCGCTCGGTGGCCGCGAGGGCCTCGCGCGCGGCGTGCATGCCCGCCGCGGTGCGGTACGCCCGGGCGTGCGAGCCGGTCAACCGGTCGACGAGTGCGGCGAGTTCGGCGACGGTGGGGTCGGCGCCGGACCCGGTGCCGGCCGGGCCCGGGGCGACGGTGCCGGTGCCGGTAGCAGGCGCCCCGGCCGAACCGGCGCAGGCGCTCACCTGTGCCGCGGCTGCCGGGTCGGTGGCATCGGCTCCGTCCCTCGGCTGCGGCACCGCCGACTGCGCGGCTGCGCGGGCGGCGGCATGCTGCTCGCGTACGACGCCCAGCTCCCGGTCCGCGTGGGTACGCGCCTGATCGGCCCGGCGGTGGGCATCGAGCGCCCGTTCCTCGGTGTCCCGGTCCACATGCCCGTCGGCCGCGCGGGCGGGGTGGGGGTGGTCGGCCGAACCGCACACCTTGCAGTTCTCGCCGTCCACCAGCTCGGCCGCCAGCTCGGCCGCGATGTCGCGCAGTCGCCGTTCGCGCAGATCCAGCCACGACTCGTGGGCCGCGGCGGCGTTCTCCCTGGCGGTGGCCAGCCGCTCGGCCGCGGCCGACACCCGGTCGGCCAGCGCGTCGCGACGGCGGGCCGCGTCCAGCCGGGCACGGGCGGGCTCCAGCCGGCCGGCCAGCTGCTCCGCGTGGGTGGCGGCCTCCTGGGCCGCCTCGATGCGGGCCCGTAGTCCGTCGCGGGTGGACTCCCAGTCGGCCAGCCAGAGCTCCGCTTCACGGATCAGCTCGTCGTCGGCCCTGGCCTGGCGCTCCAGTCCGGCCCGCTCGGCGTCGATCGCCGCGCTGCGTGCTTCGGCCCGCTTCGCGGCTTCGAGGCCGCCGAGCTCCTGACGGAGCCGTCGCTCCAGCTCCGCGAGTTGTTCGGCACCGGCGTCCGCCAGGGTGCCGGGCAGCACCGCGCGGGCCCGGTCACGGGCCTGACAGGACAGGCGGTAGGCGCGCTCGGCCTCGTCGCGCAGGTCCAGCGCCGGTGCGACGAGGTCCGCCTTGCGGGCGCGTGCCAGCCGTTCGTGGCGGCGGTCGCGGTCGGGGCGGCGGTCTTCGAGCACGGCGGCCCGGCGGCGCGTGTCCTCGTACCGCTGCTGGAGTGTGGCCAGTTCGCGTTCGCTGTCGAGTGCCTGGCGGGCGGCCGACTGCCGGCCCTCGGCCATGGCGAGGACGCAGGCGGCGATGTCGAGCCGTTCGCGGGCGCCGCTGCGGGCCGTGGCTGCCCACTCCAGCACACCCTCGGCGAGGCCGGGTTCGCCGGGCTGGATGTCGGGGAGCGGCGCTTCGCGGCCGGCGGGTCCGGCGGCCTGGGCGATCCGCTGGGCGGCCGCGAGGACCCGTTCGTCCCCGGCCCTGACCCTGGTCTCGGCGCCGCGGCGCAGTTCGGCCAGGCGCTCCTCGACAGCGGCGAAACGGCGGGTGTCGAAGAGCCTGCCGAGGAGTTTGCCGCGTGCCTCGGCATCGGCGCGCAGGAAGCGCGCGAAGTCGCCCTGCGGCAGCAGCACCACCTGGCAGAACTGTTCCCGGCTCATCCCGATGAGCCGGGTGATCTCCTCGCCGATCTCCTGGTGCGAGCGGCTGAGCGGCCGCCAGCCGTCGTCGGGACCGTACTCGCGCAGCCGGCTCTGTGCCTTCTCGGTCGTGAAGCCGCTGCCCTTCTTCTTCGGGCGGGGCTGCGCGGGGTTCCGGGTGATTTCGAGACGGCGGCCGCCGACGGTCAGTTCCAGTTCGACCTCGGTGGCGAGTTCCGCCGGGGCGTGGTCGCTGCGCAGCGAGGTGCCGGGGCTCTGGCGGGCGCCGGGCACCGCGCCGTAGAGGGCGTAGCAGACCGCGTCGAGGACGGAGGTCTTCCCGGCGCCGGTCGGCCCGTGCAGCAGGAAGAGACCGGCCGACGAGAGGGCGTCGAAGTCGACGGTCTCGGTGGCGGCGAACGGCCCGAAGGCGGTGACGGTGAGCCGGTGGAGTCTCAACGGTTCACCTCGCGCACACCGTCGTCCACCCGGACGTGGTCGAAGGCGCCGCGCAGCACCGTGCGTTCCTGTTCGTCGGCTGCGGAGCCGCCCCGCACATGTGCCACGAAGTCCTCGGCGATCTGCTGGTCGTCGCGCCCCTTGAGGCGCCGGGCGTACGAGGCGTGCGGGTCGTCGGGGGCGCGGTCCGGTTCGAAGACCAGGCTGAGGGTGTGCGGGAACCGCTCGACGAGCCGGGCCATCGGCTCGGCCGGGCGCACCGGGTCGGTCAGGGTGGCCTCGACCCAGGACTCCCGGTGGTGCTCCAGCGCGGGTTCGGCGACGAGGTCGTCGAGGAGGCCGCGGAGCCTGGCGAGCGGGCGGGGCACCGGGCAGTCGAGGCGCTCGGCCGTGATCGTGCCCGAGGCGTCGAGGTCGATCAGCCACATGGTCTTGCGGTGGTCGGCCTCGGAGAAGGAGTACGCGAGCGGCGAGCCCGAGTAGCGGACGCGTTCGGTGACGGTCTGGCAGCCGTGCAGATGGCCGAGCGCCACGTAGTCGACGCCGTCGAAGACTCCGGCGGGCACGGCGGCCACCCCGCCGACGGTGATGTCGCGCTCGCTGTCGCTGGGCTCGCCGCCCGCGACGAAGGCGTGGGCGAGCACGACGGAGCGGGTGCCGCCGGGGCGACCGGCCAGATCCGCGCGGACCCGTTCCATGGCCGCGGTCAGCACGGCTTCGTGCCCGGCGCGTTGTGCCCCGAGGGCGTCCTTCACCAGGGCCGGTTCCAGATAGGGCAGCCCGTAGAACGCCACGTCGCCGTGCTCGTCCGGCAGGACGACGGGGGTGGCACAGCCGGCGGGGTCGGTGCGCAGGTGGATGCCGGCCCGCCCGATCAGTGCGGCACCGACGCCCAGTCTGCGTGCCGAGTCGTGGTTGCCGGAGATCATCACGGTGGGCACCGCGGCGGCGGCGAGCCGGTGCAGCGCGTCGTCGAAGAGCTCGACGGCGGCCAGCGGCGGTACGGCCCTGTCGTACACGTCGCCTGCGACGAGGACCGCGTCCACCTCGTGCTCGCGCACCGTCGCCACCAGGTGGTCCAGGTAGGCGGCCTGGGCTTCGAGCAGGGAGACCCGGTGGAACGAGCGCCCCAGGTGCCAGTCGGACGTGTGAAGAATTCTCAAGAGCCGGCTCCGACCTGCATCGTTGTCTTCCTCCGCCCCCGGGGCCGCTGCCGGCCGTGCTCCGTGATCGCGCCGGGCCGGCCCGGAGTCCCGTTGGCGGCCTCGTCGGCGGTGGTGAGTCCCTCGCTTCTCACCCATCACAGTCTCGCATCACCGACGGCCGTGTCCGGGCCTTCGCCCCGGAAGATCGATCCGGGCGGGGCGGGTGCCGCACGGGCGCCGGACCGGGTCAGGCGTCTTCGTACGCCTCGCCGCCGAGCTCCAGCCCCGCCTCGCCCGCGGTCGCGTCGGCCAGCCAGCCGCGGAAGGCCTCGACGTCGGCGTCCGGCAGCCCGATCTCGATGACGACGGCCTCCGCGTAACGCACCCCGCGCACGGTGCGGCCGGTGGCGCGCAGGTCGTTCTCCAGCTTGCCCGCGCGCTGGTGGCCGACGGTGATCGTGGCGAGGCGGTAGCGCCGTCGGGTGATGGTGCCCAGTGCGTCGAGGGCTTCGCCGACCACTCCCCCGTAGGCCCTGATCAGTCCGCCGGCACCGAGCTTGACCCCGCCGTAGTAGCGGGTGACGACGGCGACGACGTAGCGCATCTCACGTCGGGTCAGCATCTGGAGCATGGGTACTCCCGCGGTGCCGCCGGGCTCCCCGTCGTCGCTCGCCTTCTGTACGGAGGCGTCGGCGCCGATCACGTAGGCGAAGCAGTTGTGGGTCGCGGTCGGGTGTTCCTTGCGGATGCGTGCGACGAAGTCCTGCGCCTCCTGCTCGGTGGCGGCGGGGGCGAGCGCGCAGATGAAGCGCGACCGGTTGATCTCGGTCTCGTGCACGCCCGCTCGGGCGACTGTCCGGTACTGCTCCTGCATCCGGCCACCCTATGCCCCGTACGGGAATGGTCCGGGGCCCCGGCCCGTTGTGCGGATCATGTACGCAGACGAAGAGACGATCCGCAGGATTCTCCTGGACAGCGGCGACACCTGGGCCGTGGTGGGCCTGTCGAACAACCGGTCGCGCGCGGCCTACGGCGTCGCCGAGGTGCTCCAGCGCTTCGGCAAGCGAGTGGTCCCGGTCCATCCGAAGGCGGAGCGGGTGCACGGCGAGGACGGCTACGCCTCGCTGGCCGACATCCCGTTCCCGGTCGATGTGGTGGACGTCTTCGTCAACAGCGAGCAGGCGGGCGCGGTGGCCGGCCAGGCGGTCGAGGCGGGCGCCCGGGCCGTCTGGTTCCAGCTCGGTGTGGTCGACCCCGAGGCCTACGCCCGCACGCGCGAGGCCGGGCTCGACATGGTCATGGACCGGTGCCCCGCCATCGAGATTCCCGCCCTCGACCGCTGAACCGCACCCGGGTTCCCTCGCGCGCATGTGCGTGGTGTCGCACTCGGCGTCCGGCTGGGAGAATGGCCCGCTGTGACCACTACCACCGCACCGAGCGACGTTCACCACCGCAGCCGGCTGGCCGGGCAGCTCACCGAGCTGGGTGTGGAGCGCGACGGCGTCCTGCTGGTGCACGCGTCGATGAGCGCGGTGGGTCCGGTGAGCGGCGGCATCCGTGCGATGGCCGGTGCCCTGCGCGACGCCCTCGGGCACGGCACACTCGTCGTCCCCGCGTTCACGCCGGAGAACTCCGACACCTCCCCGCAGTACCTGAACCGGGTGCGCGGGCTCGGCGACCGGGCCCGGGAAGCCGTGCGGGCGGGCATGCCGCCCTTCGACCCGGCGACTTCGGCAGCGCCGTCGATGGGCCGTCTCGCGGAGGCCGTGCGGCTCTCCGAGGGGGCGGTGCGCAGCGGGCACCCGCAGACGTCCTTCGCCGCGCTCGGTCCGCTGGCCCGGAAGCTGATGGCCGGTCACCGTCCCGACTGCCATCTCGGCGAGGAATCGCCGCTGGCCCGGCTCTACGACCTGCGGGCCCAGGTACTCATGCTGGGCACCGGTTTCGACACCTGCACCGCGTTCCACCTCGGCGAGTACCGGGTTCCCGCCCCGCCGCGCCGGAGCTACCGCTGCGTGGTGACGGCCGGGGGCCGCCGCCGGTGGTGGGAGTACGAGGACGTCGCGCTGGACGACAGCGACTTCGCCGCCCTGGGCGCGGACTTCGCCCGGCCGGGGACGGGAGCGACGGTCCGTACGGGCCGGGTGGGATCGTCGACGAGCCGGCTCTTCCGTATCGGCGACGCCGTCGACTTCGCGTCCGGCTGGCTGACGGCCCACCGGGCCGGCGCACCGGCCCGGGGCCTCTGCCACTCACCCGGCTGAGTCCCGGGCCCCCGCGGGGGCTCAGTTCCTGATGCCGAGTCCCTCGACGACCGTCGCGCCCGGCAGCGCCGCCAGTGCCTTGCCCGGGACGATGAGCTTGCCGCGGCGGCTGCCGCTGCCGATCAGCACCCACTCCTCGTCGGCGACGGCCGGGTCGATCAGCAGCGGCCACGAGGCGGGCAGGCCGATGGGGGTGATGCCGCCGTACTCCATGCCGGTCTCGCCGACCGCCGTGTCCATCGGGGCGAAGGACGCCTTGCGGGCGCCGAGTCGTTTGCGGACCGCGCCGTTCACATCGACGCGGGAGTTGGACAGGACGAGGCAGGCCGCGAGGGTCACGTCGCCGCCACGCTTGCCCGCCACCACGACGCAATTGGCCGACCGGTCGAGCAGGTCCGCGCCGTGGTGCTCGACGAAGACCGCCGTGTCGGCGATGGCCGGGTCCGTGTCGACGTGAATGATCTGCTCGGCGGGGAAGCCGCCCCAGCCCTCGGTCACGGCCGCGGCGACGGGGGCGGTGAGCAGGTCGGAGCGGTCGGCCGCCGGAGCGGCGTTCTCGAAGGAGCCGATGGGAGCGCGCATGTGCCTCACGCTAACAGCGGTCCCGGGGCGTTCGGCCGCTCGTCTCACCGTACGGGCGGGATGGAGACCGCCATGGTCACCTCGACCGGATCGGGGCCGTCGTTGCGGTAGGCGTGCGGGTGGTGCGCCTCGAACGAGGCCGAGCCACCGGCCGGTACGGCGTACGGGGCGCCGTCGACGACCAGGGTGAGTTCGCCCGTGGTGACGTGGAGCAGTTCGATGGCGCCCTCGGGGTGCGGATCGGAGGCCCTGCCGTCACCGGGCATCAGGCGCCAGGACCAGAGTTCGAGCAGTCCCCGGGCGTCCGTGCCGAGGAGCAGGGTGGCGGAGCTGCCCGTGTCGGTGGACCACATGCGTACCGCCCGGCTCTCGGGTACCAGCCGGACCGGCGAGCCCTGCTCGTGGTCGAGCAGGGTGGCGATGCTGACCCCCAGTGCGTCGGCGAGCTTGACCGTGGTGCCGACACTCGGGTTGGTGCGGGCCTGTTCGATCTGGATGATCATGCCGCGGCTGACTCCGGCACGGGCGGCGAGAGCGTCCAGGGTGAAGCCGCGTTCCCCCCTCAAGCGCTTGAGATTGCGCGCGAGCGACTGAGTGAGCTGATCGAGTTCGGACACATTCCGTCCAATATTTTGACTGACAGGGTCGAAGAAACTGCACTACGGTGTGGTGCACTCCACCGTTCATCACACTGTACTGCGAGGGCCTGCAATGACAGCACTGTTCGCGCTGGCCACGAGCCTGCTCTGGGGGCTGGCCGACTTCGGCGGCGGGCTGCTCACCCGGCGCGTCCCCGCCCTCACCGTGGTCGTCGTCTCACAGGCCGTCGCGGCCGTGGTGCTGGGTGTCGTCGTGGTCGCGACCGGCGGCTGGAGCGAGGCGGGACCGCAGCTGTGGTTCGCGGTCGCGGCGGGTGCCGTCGGGCCGGTCGCGATGCTGAGCTTCTACCAGGCGCTGGCGCTCGGCCCGATGGGGGTCGTCTCCCCGCTCGGATCGCTGGGGGTCGTCGTGCCGGTGGGCGTCGGACTCCTGGCCGGGGAGCGCCCGGGGCTGCCGCAGTTGGCGGGGGTCGGCATCGCCGTGGTGGGCGTCGTACTGGCGGGCGGTCCGCAGCTGCGCGGGGCGCCGGTGCAGCGCCGGGCGGTACTGCTGACCCTGGCGGCCGCGCTCGGCTTCGGGTCGGTGATGGCGCTGATCTCCGAGGCGTCCACGACGGTGACCGGGCTGTTCCTGGCGCTCTTCGTCCAGCGCCTCACCAATGTCGCGGTCGGCGGTGCGGCCCTGTACGCATCGGTGCGCCGCGGAGCACGGGCGCTGCCCGAGGAGCGCGGGGCGGCCACGGTGCTCGCCGCACTGCCCGCCCTGGCGCTCGTGGGACTCGCGGACGTCGCGGCCAACGGCACGTACTCGGTCGCGGCACAGCACGGGCCGGTCACGGTGGCCGCCGTGCTCGCCTCGCTCTATCCGGTGATCACCGCCCTGGCGGCGCGCGGCGTACTGAAGGAGCGGCTGCTCGGGGTGCAGGCCGCCGGGGCCGGTCTCGCCCTGGTGGGCACGGTGCTGCTCGCGACCGGATGAGGCCCGTCAGCCGTCTGACGGGCCCGAGGTCTCGCCCGGTTCCGACAGGGCCAGCAACTGCTCGGGCGTGACGCCCGTCGGGATCGGCACCGGCGCAGGGGTGCGCAGCGGCGGCTGCCAGCCCTTCTCGGGGTCCCAGCTGCGTACGACACGGGCGGGGGCGCCGGCCACCACCGCGTGGTCGGGCACCTCGCCCCGCACCACCGCCCCTGCGGCGACCACCACGTTGCGGCCGAGCGTGGCCCCCGGGAGGATCACCGCCCCGGTGCCGATCCAGCAGCCCGGCCCGATGGCGACCGGTTCCATGCGGGGCCACTGCCGGCCGACCGGCTCGTGCGGATCGTCGTAGCTGTGGTTGGTCGACGTGACGTAGACGTACGGACCGCAGTACGTGTCCGAGCCTATGGTCACCGTGGTGTCGGCGACCACATGGCTGCCGCGGCCGAGCACCACCCCGTCGCCCAGGGTCAGGATCGGATCGGGGCCGAGGTCCAGGTCGGGCATGAGTCCGGCCGTCAGCGTGACCTGTTCACCGATCACGCAGTGCGAGCCGAGCTCGATCCACCGCTCCCCGAAGACCGTGCCCTGCGGAAAGGCCAGCCGGGTGCCCTCGCCGATCCGGCCGAAGCGCAGCGTGCCGGGGCGGTCCGCGGTGACGGCGCCCGCCTCCTGCACCCAGCGCCAGCCGCGGTGGACGGCCCCGGACAGGGCGCGTCGCCGCCAGGCGGCGAGAGAAGAGAACGCGTTCCTGTTCTTGGGCACTCGCACACGGTAGTCGGCGGCGCCCGGGCCGATCACCGGGGCGACCTGTGATGTTCACCCCACTCGGTCCCGGTCCGGCGGCCGTCGCCTACCGTTCCTGTGGCGCGGCGGAACAGCCGCGGCCGGGTCGCCGGGACCGGACGACCACGGCCGCACCACCCCTGAGCACGGAGGAACAGGCGATGGCAGAGCAGGCGTTGATCACGGGAATGGGCGGCAAGGAGCCGGACATCGACGTGGATGCCTTCACGGCACCGACCTCGGTCGTCATCGGTGATATCACGATGGCCGCGGGCTCCAGCGTCTGGTACCACGCCGTACTGCGCGCCGACTGCGGCCCGATCGTCATCGGTGCCGACAGCAACATCCAGGACAACTGCAGCGTGCACGTCGACCCCGGGTTCACCGTCACGGTCGGCGAGCGCGTCTCGGTCGGGCACAACGCCGTGCTCCACGGCTGCACCGTCGAGGACGACGTGCTGGTCGGCATGGGGGCCACCGTCCTCAACGGCGCGCACATCGGGGCCGGTTCGCTGATCGCGGCGCAGGCGCTGGTCCCGCAGGGAATGCGGGTGCCGCCGGGTTCGCTGGTCGCAGGGGTCCCCGCCAAGGTCCGGCGGCAGCTGACCGAGGAGGAGCTCGAAGGCATCAGGTTCAACGCGGTCGGCTATGTGGAGCTGGCCAAGGCGCACCGGCAGGCCCACGAGGGCTGAGAACGCGACGGGCCGGGCGGTGCGGGGTCGCACCGCCCGGCCCGTGCCGACCCGTTGAGGTCAGTCGGTGGCCACGACCGCCGCCGACTCGGGCGCCGGGGCGGCGGACGCCGCCGCCTTCTTCGCCCGGTTCTTCACGATCAGCATCGAGGCGACGCCGATCAGCACCGCGGCCACGAGGCCGAGGTACGAGAACCGCTTGAGCCAGGCCTCGGCGACGACTCCCACCGAGTAGATGACGGCCGTGGTGCCGCCCGCCCAGACGATGCCGCCGAGCACATTGGCGATCAGGAACTTCCAGTACGGCATGTGCAGTACGCCCGCCAGCGGGCCCGCGAAGATCCTCAGCAGTGCCACGAAGCGGCCGAAGAACACCGCCCACATGCCCCACTTCTCGAACGACCGCTCCGCCATGGCGATCTGGCTCTCGCCGAAGTGCTTGGGGAACTTCCCGCCCAGCCGGGCCAGCAGGGGCCGTCCGCCCTTGCGGCCGATGGCGTATCCGATCGAGTCACCGATGATCGCGCCGGCCGAGGCGCAGGCGCCGACGAACCACGGGTTGATTCCGTCGTGTCCGGCGGACAGGAGCGCCGCGCTGATCAGAACGATCTCGCCGGGCAGCGGAATACCGAGGCTCTCCAGCCCGATGACCCCGGCCACCAGGGCGTAGACGCTGACGGCGGGGATGGTCTCCAGCCATTCCTGGATGTGCAACGCCGGTTCCTCCCGTAGCTGATGCCTGTTGCCCGCCGGGCAACTCCTCGGCGCACGGCGGGAAGCCTACCTGTCCCGCCGACGGCCCGAACAGCTCGAAAAGCCGCCACACGCCCACTTCTTGGGCGGATGGCGGCTCTTCTCGGGACCGGCCGGACTCAGGCGTTGGGCCGCAGCGTCCAGACGACGGTCATCTCGCCGGTCACGGCGCCGTCGGCGCGCCGGATCTCGATGGCCACGGGGAACTCCGGCCGCTTGCCCTCGTCGAGTTCGGCGACGACCTCGGCCACCGGGCGGCCCAGCGTCGCCGTCGCGGTGACGTCGCCCTTGGCCAGCTTCTTGTAGCCGATCTCCGCCTTCACCGCGAGCGGCACGGCCCGCGACATCTGGTCGCCGAAGGCGGCGATGACGATCGCTCCGCTCGCCGATTCCGCCAGCGTGAACATCGCTCCGGCGTGCGGTCCGCCGATGTGGTTGTGGTAGTCGGCCTGGTCCGGGAGGCGGACCACCGCACGCTCGGCGGTCGTCTCCAGGAACTGGAGGTTGAGGGTCCGGGCCATCGGGACCGTCGCGACGAGCATCTCGCCCACGGTCGTCTGTTCAGCGCTCATGGCCAGATGTTACTCATGAGTAGAACTCTTTGGCCATCCCCGGAACCCCTTGGCGGACCGCTGCGATCGCTTCCTTCACCGTCCGCACACGGGGGCGGGCGTAGCAGACCGGCCACCACCCCTCTATCGTTACTCGCCATGTGGCCAGGACAGCAGCCGCCCGGGGGCGAGCAAAACCCGCAGGACCAGAATCAGAACCCGTATCAGCAGCCGGGGTACCAGCAGCCGAATCCCTATCAGCAGCCGGGATATCAGCAGCAGGGCCAGCCCGGACAGCAGCCGGGGTACCCGCAGCAGGGCCAGCAGCCCGGCTACGCGCAGCCGAACGTGTACCAGCAGGCGACGGTGCCGCAGTACGCGGTGCCCGGCCCGCCCGGCGCTCCGCAGCCCGGCGACAACAACAAGAAGAAGACCACCGCCATCGCCATCGTCGCGGCCACCGCCGTGGTCGTGGCCGCCGTGGTGACCGGTGTCGTCGTGATGAACAAGGACGACAAGGACAAGGACGTCGCCGACGGCAAGCAGTCGTCGGCGCCCGTCAAGCCGTCCGGATCCGCTTCCTCCGCCGAGGCGAACCCGCGCGGCGACGACGGGGACCCCAAGCCCCTCGTCCCCGGATGGAAGGTCGTCACCAACCCCAAGTGGGGCACGCAGTTCGACGTGCCCGGGGACTGGGAGGTCGGGAGGCCCGGCACGGGCTCGTACTTCGAGGACGAGAAGAAGGGCGACGGCTCGCCCCTCATCCTCTTCTCAGCACCGGCGTTCTTCCAGAAGAAGTGGTGCGTGGACGACCCCGACAAGGACGGCGTCAAGGAGGACATGAGCCTCGCGAGCGCCGGTACCAGGGGCGCCCAGGGTGCCACCGACGCAGCCAAGAACGCGCACAGCGAGGCCGGCACCTGGGTGTGGGCCGCCTACGCGCAGCACATGCCGCAGAGCACCATCAAGTTCACCGAGGCCAAGCAGTACACCACCAAGTCGGGGCTCACCGGCCAGGTCGTCACCGCCACCGCTCCGAACGTCACGAAGAAGGAGAAGTGCGACAGCGACGGCAAGGCCATCGCCTTCACCTTCAAGAACAAGAAGGGTGAGTTCGCGTCCTGGGTCCTGTACGGAGCCGACTCCGTCAAGGACGAACTCCCCGACACGACGATCGAGAAGATCCTGAGCACCGTGCGTCTGGTGGACGTCACCCCCGCTCCCTGACCCCGTTCCCTCCCCCGGGAAAGCAGTTGGCACGGCGGGGGTGCGGCGGCGATAGTCCCCTGGTGACCACCGCCGCCGCAGCCCGCCCGCCACACCCCGGCCGCAACTACCGTCTGCTGACCGCCGCCGCGATCATCACCGGCCTGGGTACCCATGGCGCGCTGATCGCGGCGGCGTTCGCCGTTCTGAACGCGGGCGGTGACGGCGGTGACGTCGGTCTGGTGGCCGCCGCCAGGACGGCGCCCCTGGTGCTGTTCCTGCTGATCGGCGGGGCGATCGCGGACCGGCTGCCGCGCCACCGGGTGATGGTCGCGGCCAACACCCTCAACTGCCTCTCGCAGGCCGCGTTCGCCTGGCTGGTCCTGGCCGGTGATCCGCAGCTGTGGCAGATGATGCTGCTCACCGCGTTGTGCGGCACCGGGCAGGCGTTCTTCAACCCGGCGGCCGAGGGCATGCTGATGTCCAGCGTCAGCCGTGAGCAGGCGAGCCGTGCCTTCGCGCTGTTCCGGATGGCCGTGCAGGGCGCGACGATCGGTGGCGCGGCGCTCGGCGGCGCCATGATCGCGGCGATGGACCCGGGCTGGGTGCTGGCCGTGGACGCCGCGGCGTTCGCGGTGGCGGGCGGGCTGCGCGGGTTCCTGGACGTCGGTCACATTCCCCCGCGCGAGCCGGGCGGCGGTCTGCTCGCCGACATGCGGGACGGCTGGCAGGAGTTCATCGGCCGCCCCTGGCTGTGGAGCATCGTGGCGCAGTTCTCGGTGGTGGTCGCCGCGGTGGGCGCCGCCGAGTCGGTCTACGGTCCGCTGGTCGCCCGGGACGAGCTCGGTGGCGCCCGCCCCTGGGGCTTCGCGCTCGCCGCGTTCGGGGCCGGCACCCTGGGAGGGGCGCTGCTGATGACCCGGTGGAAGCCCCGGCGGCTGCTGCTGGCCGGCACGTTCTGTGTCTTCCCGCTGGCGCTGCCCCCGGCGGGCCTCGCGGTGCCGTTGCCGGTGGGCGGGCTCTGCGTGGTGATGTTCGTCAGCGGCGTCGCCATCGAGGTGTTCGGGGTCTCGTGGATGACGGCCATGCACCAGGAGATCCCGGAGGAGAAGCTCTCGCGCGTCTCGGCGTACGACTGGTTCGGCTCGGTGGCGATGATGCCGGTGGCCACCGCGCTCGCCGGTCCGGTGGAGTCGCTGGTCGGGCGGAGCGAGGCGCTGTGGGGCTGCGCGGCGCTGATCGTGCTGGTCACCGGGGCCGTGCTGTTCGTGCCGGAGGTGCGCCGGCTGACCCGGGCCCCCGAGACCGCCGGGGTCGCGACGGGGAAGGACCGGGGGCCCGTCTCAGCCGATGCCGAAGGCTCCGTCGGGCGGCTCGGGTGAGGCGACCGCCTCACCGTCGCCGACCGGCTCGGCGCCACCGGCCAGCCGGTCCAGCGCGGCACCGTGCTCGACCCGGGCGGGAAAGGCGTCGGCGGCGCAGCGACGGGTGAGCGCAGCGGTGTCGATGGGGCTCGGGGAGGCGACCAGAACGAGGTTGCCGAAGCGCCGGCCGCGCAGCACCGCGGGTTCGGCAATCAGCGCGAGTTCCTCGAAAACGGCCGCGAAGGTGGCCAGTTGGGAGCGGATGAAGCCGAAGGGCGCACCGTCCGCGAGGTTCGCCGCATAGATCCCGTGGTCCCGCATCGAACGCCGGGCAGCCCTTGCGTACTCGACGGAGGTGAGGTGGGCGGGCACCCGCGAGCCGCCGAAGACGTCCGCGATCAGGATGTCGAGGGAGCCGGGCGCGGTCCGTTCCAGCAGCCCCCGGGCGTCGGTGCCGTGCACGGTGATGCCGCTGCCGGCGGGGACCGGCAGCTGTTCGGCGACCAGTTCGAGGAGCCCGAGATCGGCCTCGGCGACGTCCTGGCGGGAGCCGGGCCGGGTCGCGGCGGTGTAGCGGGGCAGGGTGAGGGCACCGCCGCCGAGGTGCAGTACGTCCAGCGGTGTGCCGGGGGCCGCCGCGCAGTCGACGACATGGGCGAGCCGTCGCGCGTACTCGAACTCGATGTGGTCCGGCGCGTCGAGGTCGACGTAGGACTGGGGCGCGCCGTCGACCGTGAGCAGCCAGGCCCGCGCCCGGTCCACGTCGGGAAGGAGTCTGGCGGTGCCCTGGTCCACGTCCCGGATGACGGGTATCGAGTCGTTCACTCCCCCATTGTGGGGTGTGGGATCAGCCGCTCAGGACCGCGGCGACGGCTTCGGTGTGTGCCGCCGACTGAGCGAGTCCGGCGCGGGCCGCCGCCGCGCGGCAGCTCGGGTCGAGGGGGTTGCGGCCGAAGGCCTTCTTCGCGGCCGCGTCCGGGGTGATGACCTCGACCCGGGCACCGTTCGCGGCGAGTGCGGCCGCCTGCGCCTGCGGTGCGGCGATGGCCCTGTTGCCGCCGGCCGAGGGCGCGATGACGACGACGCGGCCGTATCCGGCGGCGAGCTGGGCGTTGGCCGTGGAGTGCACCCCGCCGTCGATCCAGGTCCGCCCCTCGACGCGGGCGACGGGCCATACGCCGGGGACGGCGCAGCTCGCGGTGACGGCATCGGCCAGGGACACTCCACTGTCCCTGTCGAACGCGCGGAGTTCACCGGTCGTGGCGTCGACGGCGGTGACGAGCAGCGGGCGCTTTGGCCACTCGGGCGACAGGAGCCGGCTCGCGATCGCCGCGCGCCGTTGCTCCTCGGTCACGGCGGGCCGGGCGTTCTGCGCGATCCGGCCCAGCTTCCGGCCGTAGGCCTCGGGGGTCCGTGCGGACAGCACGGCCGCCGCGTACCGCAGCAGCACGGCCGGGCCGAGCCTGCCGCCCGTCATGTCCTGCGGGTCGGCGAGCTCGCGTTCGTAGAGTTCGGGCAGGCCGAGCAGTCCGGAGGCCAGCTGTGCGCCGACCACCGCTCCCGCCGAACTGCCGATGATCAGATCCGCCCCACCGAGGTCCACGCCCGCCTTCGCGAGCCCGTGCAGGATCCCGGTTTCCCAGGCGCTGCCGGTGATGCCGCCGGAACCCAGTACCAGTGCTGTTTCTGTCATCCCGTCAGTCTCACGTACGGGGCCGGGCCCGCCTCCCCCGGGGTGCGGGAGGCGGGCCCTTGGCGCGTCGCCGTTCAGAGGACGCCGGTGACGGTACCGGCGCCGACCGTGCGCCCGCCCTCGCGGATCGCGAAGCCGAGTCCGGTCTCCAGCGGGACGTCACGTCCCAGCTCGACGGTCAGATCGACCGTGTCGCCGGGGCGCGCCACCGCCACCGCACCGAGGTCGACATCACCGACGACGTCCGCGGTGCGGATGTAGAACTGCGGCCGGTACCCGGTGGTGACCGGGGTGGTACGGCCGCCCTCCCGCGCCGACAGGACGTACACCTGCGCGGTGAAGCGGCGGCTGGGCGTCACACTGCCCGGCGCCGCCACCACATGGCCGCGGCGGACCCGGTCGCGCTCCACCCCCCGGAGCAGCAGGGCCACGTTGTCGCCGGCCTCCGCGAACTCCATCGGCTTCCCGAAGGTCTCCAGGCCGGTGACGACCGTCTCGATGTCCTGGTCCGGCCCGAGCACCGACACCCGGTCGCCGGTCCGCACGGTGCCGCGCTCGACGGCTCCGGTGACGACGGTGCCCCGTCCGGTGATGGTCAGGACGTTCTCCACCGACAGCAGGAACGGCGCGTCGGTGTACCGGACCGGCATCGGCACGTAGGTGTCGACGGCGTCGAGCAGCGCCTCGACGGCCGCGGTCCAGCGCGGGTCGCCCTCCAGGGCCTTCAGGCCCGACACCCTCACTACGGGAACGGCGTCTCCGCCGTAGCCGTGCGCGGAGAGCAGCTCGCGGACCTCCAGCTCGACCAGGTCGGTCAGCTCGGGGTCGCCGGCGTCCGCCTTGTTGAGGGCGACAACGATGTGATCGACACCGACCTGGCGGGCGAGCAGCACGTGCTCGGCGGTCTGCGGCATGATCCCGTCGAGCGCGGAGACGACCAGGATCGCCCCGTCGAGCTGGGCGGCACCGGTGACCATGTTCTTGATGTAGTCGGCGTGCCCGGGCATGTCGACGTGGGCGTAGTGGCGGGTGTCGGTCTCGTACTCGACGTGCGCGATGTTGATGGTGATGCCGCGCTGCGTCTCCTCCGGCGCCCGGTCGATCCGGTCGAACGGGACGAACGTGCCGGTCCCCCGGTCACTGAGGACCTTGGTGATGGCGGCGGTCAGAGTGGTCTTGCCGTGGTCGACGTGGCCCATGGTGCCGATGTTGAGGTGGGGCTTGGTGCGCACGTATGCCGTCTTGGGCATGGTTCATTCCTTGGTGTTCGAAGCTGGGAGAGAAGACCCCGGGGCCCGGCCGACCCTCCCCTTGCGGGGTCCGCCGGACTGTCGGGGGAGGGTCAGCTTCGGGCGCCGCCGATGAACGCTGCGGCAGCGGTGGGCGCTGCTGCGACAACCGCCGCGATGACGGGGTTCACGGCAGCCTTCGGCGCGTCCGCGACTGCGGACGGCGCTGCGGGGAAGGCGTACCGGAACATGGGTCCGATCATGTCCGAGGGGCCCGGCCGCGTCGAATGGTTTTCCGGCGCGCATCGCGGGCCCTGCACGGGAGTTCGGCCCGCACCGGGCATCGGTGCCGGTGGGGCGCGCGGGGCCGGCGGGACGGCGCCCGCCACCTGCGTTACGGCGATCACACACCGGTGTCGGTTACTCTCCCGGCATGCTCGACCCCGTCCCCGCAGCCCGGCCCGCCACCGGCCTCGCCGTGCGCTGCACAAGGGCCCTGCTCTCGCCCTGGTCCCGGTTCTCGCTCCTCGTGGCCGTACTGCTGGGCGCCGCGGCGACGATGCTCCTCCTGGAACCCCAACGGCTGCTCGCCGGCGGCTGGCCCGCCCGGCTCAGCGGTGGCGCCGTGGCGGTGCTCCTCTTCGGTGTCGCGTACGGCGTGTGCACCGTGGCCTTCGTTCCACGCCCGCTGCTCAATCTCGCCGCCGGTGCGCTCTTCGGTACGCAGGCGGGGCTGGCGGCCGCGCTGGCGGGCACGGTGCTCGGCGCGGGCATCTCGTTCGGGCTGGGCAGGGTGCTGGGGCAGGACGCGCTCCGTACGCTGCTGCGCGGACGCTGGCTCAAGGCGGCGGACGGCCAGTTGAGCAGACACGGGTTCCGCTCGATGCTGGCGCTGCGGCTGTTCCCGGGAGTGCCGTTCGCGGCGGCCAACTACTGCGCGGCGGTGTCCCGCATGGGGTACCCGCCGTTCCTGGTCGCCACCGGGCTCGGCTCGATCCCGAACACCGCCGCGTATGTCGTCGCGGGCAGCGAGGCCACGTCGCCGACGTCGCCCGCCTTCCTGGCCGCGATGGGCTTCATCGTGCTGACGGGGATCGGCGCGGCGGTCGTCGCCTGGCGCAAGCGCCACCGGCTGGCCGCCGAGTGAACCGGTGCGCCCGGCGACCGGCCCGGAGGCGGGGGCGGGCCCCGGGGTACGCGTAACGCTGTTCATCTGAGGGCGATACCCTGCCCGCGACCGACCGAAGACCTCCGGGCCCATCACGGCCCTGTCCTCATTTGACCGCAATGCGCACACTGCCGACGGCCCTCACCGCCCTCGGCCGATGCACGATCACCTCCGGGATGGCCAAAGCCCCATGAGCTGGTTCGAATCGTTCGTCCTGGGCCTCGTTCAGGGACTGACCGAGTTCCTGCCGATCTCCTCCAGCGCGCATCTGCGGCTCACCGCAGCTTTCGCCGGCTGGCACGATCCGGGTGCGGCGTTCACCGCCATCACCCAGATCGGCACGGAGGCGGCAGTCCTCATCTACTTCCGCAAGGACATCGTCCGGATCGTCTCGGCCTGGTTCCGTTCGCTGACCGACCGGTCGATGCGCAGCGACCACGACGCCCAGATGGGCTGGCTGGTCATCGTGGGCTCCATCCCCATCGGTGTGCTCGGAGTGACGCTCAAGGACCAGATCGAGGGCCCGTTCCGTGATCTGCGGCTGATCGCCACCACGCTGATCGTGATGGGCATCGTCCTCGGCATCGCCGACCGTCTCGCCGCCCGCGACGACGCGGGCGGGAGGCACCGGGCCGGCAAGGAACGCAAGACGCTCAAGGAACTCGGGGTGAAGGACGGCCTGATCTTCGGCTTCTGCCAGGCGATGGCGCTGATCCCGGGCGTCTCCCGCTCCGGAGCGACCATCAGCGGCGGTCTGCTCATGGGCTACACCCGTGAGGCCGCGGCCCGGTACTCCTTCCTGCTCGCGATCCCGGCGGTCCTCGCCTCGGGCGTCTTCGAACTGAAGGACGCGGGCGAGGGGCACGTGTCGTGGGGGCCGACCATCTTCGCGACCGTCATCGCGTTCGGCGTGGGGTACGCGGTCATCGCCTGGTTCATGCGCTTTATTACCACCAAGAGCTTCATGCCGTTCGTGATCTACCGGATCATTCTGGGCATTCTGCTCTTCGCCCTGGTCGGCGCGGGAGTCCTGAGCCCGCACGCAGGCGAGTCCGCCGGGTGATCCACTCTCCACTTCTGTTCTGATCCAGCGCTTTCCAGCATCCAGGTGCGTTCGCGCGTCGTGATCGTCTCCCACTCGTCTCCCACTCGTCTCCCGCGCAGGAGACGGCGAAGCAGGCAGCACAGCCGTGCACTGTCGCAGAGTCGGGGAGCAGCAGGGAGGGCCCGCACAGCCGAATCCGCGCGGGCCCTCCGGGCGCTCTGCGGGCCCGGGTCGACGTGACCACCCCGAGCGGTGCCGTCACCGAGCGGAACGGCCCCAAGCGCACCGGGCCCGGGCCGGTGGACGTCCCGGCATGCGGGCCACTTTGGAGTGCCCTGTACCGCTAGGACGCCCAGGTCCGCGCGGAGTGGCACTGGCACTGGACAACGTCGCGGCGTCGACGCTCAACTTCTCCGAGGGCTTCACCTCGGACGGAACGGTGAGACTGCGAGGCGCTCGGGTCTCGGACAGCCTGACCTTCGCAGGAGCCGTCCTGAACGCAGCACCCGGCGGTGACGGCACGGCCCTGGCCGGCCCCCTGATGCAGGTGGCCGACTTCGACATCACCTGCGCCCAACCACCGTCCGGCACGGTGGATCTGCGGGGCGCACAGGTGTCCCACCTCCGCGACAACGAGTACAGCTGGCCGGAGGCGGTGGAGTTGGACGGCTTCGTGTACGGCTCCGTCAAGCCGGTCGAGGCGGGCGACCGGAGGGAGGTGAGGGGGCATCTGCAGTCCGTGGCATACCGCGTGGGCTGGATACGGCGCGGCGCCGGATACAGCCCACAACCGTATGAGCAACTGGCGAGTTGGTACCGGACCGCCGACCACGACGACGATGCCCGCCGAGTACTCCTGGCCAAACAGCGCCACCGCCGTCGCACACTGCACCCGGCGGCGCAGATGTGGGGCCACATGCTCGACGTGACCGTCGGCTACGGCTACCGCCCCTGGCTGGCAGGCATCTGGCTTCTCGCGTTGACCCTCCTGGGCGACCTGGCCTTCCGTACCCAGTCGCCCATCCCGGTCAAAGAAGGTGAAGGCGCCCCGTTCCAGCCCCTCGCCTACACAATCGACCTCTTGATCCCCATCGGCGGTCTGGGACAGCGCACGGCCTGGTACTGGTCGAACGGCAGCCTCCAGTCGCTGGCCTACCTGCTGATCGCCTTCGGCTGGGTGCTGACGACCGCCGTCATCGCGGGTGCCACCCGCGCGCTGCAGAAGAACTAGCGGGCGGCAGCCGGCTTCGGGCGCCGCCGGAGCCGGCAACCACCAGAGGCCGTCCTGTTGGGAGTTCTAGGACGGGGGCATGAGGACCGTGTCGACGAGGTAGACCCTGGCGTTGGCCACCTTGATGTCTCCACAGACAATCTTGGCAGTGTCGTTGACCTTGAACGTCGTGCCCGATCCGGAGGTCTTGAGCGTGGAGCCCTCCAGCGTCTTGAAGCTGCCGTTGGGAAGGTCTTCCGGAGTGATGGTCTTGTCCACGACGTGGTAGGTCAGGACCTTCTTCAGCTGCCCCTTGTCCTTGAGCAGGCCGGCAAGCTGCATCTTGGAAACCTTGTCGAAGGCCGCGTTCGTGGGGGCGAAGACCGTGATGTGCTTCGCGTCATTGAGCTTGGTCGTAAGCCCGGCGTCCTTCAACGCGAGTGCCAGCTTGGTCAGTTTCGGGTTGTTGGCCGCTGCTGTGGCCACGTGCTCCTTGGACATGTCGGCGGCGCTGCCCTTGCCGCTGTGCGGCAGCTGGGAGCATCCCGGCCCGAAGGGGCTCGGTGTGCTGGACGCCGCGCCACTGGCGAACGCCTGCGGGGCGAACGCGCCGAGCGAGAGCGGAAGGGCTACCACGGCGGTGATCGCCGCAGCGCTCGTGCGGGTGCGATGTGACCTCATACCGGTCCCTCTTCCCTCTAGGTGAAGATCCGTGGAGAGGTGTCGACGGCAACCCTTGCCGGGCGAGGAGTGTGGCCTGGCCGGGGTGTCGTCCACACCGCTCCGGCATGCCTCGTGGGTCACCAGGTCAAGCCTAGACATCACGCAGCGGGAAGCGCACCTGGAGGACAATCGGTGGGTTGCGCCGCTCCCACGGCTCATCGCGGGCACGGGCAGACGAACAGGCGCACCCAGGAGGGACGAGCGCCCTGGCAGTCGAACCAGCCTTCCTCGGCAGGTGGCCGGGCGGTCACCAGCAAGGGTGAGATCGCCGGCCTCGCCCGCGACGACCGCGAACGCGGAGTCACAAGGTTCATGCAGCAACATCACACCGACAATGGAACGCGTCGTCATGGATTCGCTGCGGGCACGGCGACAGGGCTTCGTGGCGACGTCGGGGCGCGGAGGGGCGTCATCCCGTCCGTCATATACCGCCTACTGCTGTTCGTGCCGGTGGCCGTCGGCGTGCTGAGCCCGCACGCGGGAGAGTCGGCCGGCCGAGCGGCCCCGTGGTCCCCGGTGGACCGGACGGCCCCCGGTGGATCAGCGCCTGGCTCGGCGTCGGGCGAGGTATCCGCCGAGGATCACCCCGGCGACCAGGGTCACGGCCAGCACCGCCCAGAGCGGCAGGGTGACGATGGGGACCCACAGCCGGATGGCGACCGAGCCGGTGTTCACGGCGATGAACCAGATCGCAAGCCCCGTCAGCACCACGATCCCGATGGTGCGGATGCGCACGTTCCGGCCCTTGACGGTCAGGGTCGACGGGGCCTGCTGCCCGGACGTCTTCTGTGCCATGCGTCCAGTATCGAGCGGTTCAGCCGAATAGTCCTGCCGGGCCGCGGTCGTCGTGCGTACGGGCGGGGAATGGCCGACGATGCCCGGCCGCACCCCGGACACCCCGGGGTACGGACCGCCCGACGGGTCAGAGCGTGTCGCCCCGCCAGTCCCAGCGGTCGGGATCGCCCTCGCGCGGCCCGTACTCCGCTCTGCCGCCCGGGCCGAATCGCCCTATCTCGGTGTTCAGCGCCGCGCCCTCGCGCAGCGCCCGGTCCGTCCAGCCCGTCACGTCGAACAGCAGGCCGTCGAGCGGGCCGCCCACCAGCTCCCGGTAGACGTGTCCCGGCCGGGGCCCGGGGTCCGGATCGTCATGGTCGGCGCCGTACACGCGCCGCTGCCGCATCAGCTCGTCCATGGGGGCAGGATCGCACCCGGCACTGACAATGGGCCGGGCCGGAAACCCCGCCCGACCTCACGCCCCCATGCCCGTCATCGGCGCGCCAGGTGCTCCTCGACGGCCGCGACCGTCGCCGTGTTGCCGGCGAACAGGAGCCCGCGCATGCCGGCCGTCTCCGCGGCGAGGACGTTGGCCTCCGCGTCGTCGACGAAGAGGCAGTCCGCGGGCCGCACCCGCAGCCGCTCGCACGCCACCGCGAAGGCCTCCGGGGCGGGCTTTGCGATGCCGGTCTCGTGCGAGTACACGATGTCCCGCACGTCCTCCACCAGATCACCGAAGCCGTACCGCTCCTGTTCGCGCTCCCGGGCGCCGACGAAGCTGTTGCTCAGGATGCCGAGCCGGCAACGGGTCCGCAGGCCGCGTACGTAGGCGATCAGGTCCTCGTTGGGGCTGCCCAGGTACTCGTCCCACAGATCGGCCATGAAAGCCTCTGTCCGTTGCGGGTCCAGCCCGAGAACCGCCCCGACCCGCGCCCGGACCTCGGCCTCGGTCATCCTTCCGAGGCTCCCGGCCTCCCAGACGTCTCCCAGCCGTCGGTGCACGGACCCCGGCGGCAGACCGAGCCGCCGCTCCCACTCGTCGTCCCACCCCGTTGCCGGAGTCGTCTCCAGCACCCCGCCGATGTCGAAGATGACGCAACACGTTTCCATCCCGTCCCCCTTCTCCGCTTCTCCGCATCGGGCCCGCCTCGTCGAGCCCGGCCCCATGCTGAGATCTGCCCCGAGGGGAAGGTCAAGGCCCGGGGTACCCGTCGCGACCCGACTCGGGTGGCGGTGCGTCCTGGATCTTCCGGGCAGATAGGGTCGAAAGTCCCTGCCGTTCGCTGTTCGCGCGTACCAGCCTGGGACATCCACCGCCGGAACCTGGAGGCAACCATGACCAGCACCGACCGTCCCGTGATCGCCGCGGTCGACGGCTCCTCGCACAGCCGCGAGGCACTCGACTGGGCCGCTCACGAAGCCGTACGGCGAGGGCTCGGGCTGACGATCGTGCACACCCGCACGCCCGACCGGCGCGTCGAGCAGGAGACGCTGCGGCGCGAGGCGCAGGAACTGCTCGACCGGTCCGTGCGACGGGTCACCGAACTCGTTCCGCAGCTGCACCCGTCGACGCTGACACCGCTGGACTTCCCTGCGGCTGCACTCACTTCGCTCAGCCGGAACGCCTCGCTGGTGGTGGTCGGTTCACGCGGTCTGGGCGGCTTCCGGTCCCTGCTGCTCGGCTCCAACAGCCTGGCCGTCGCGTCGATGGCCGCGTGCCCCGTGGTCGTGGTCCACGGCGGACCGTCGGACGAGGACGCGGCGCAGGAGGAAACACCGTCCGACATCGTCGCGGGGGTGGCCGCCGACGAGAGCAGCGAAGGGGTTCTGGAGTTCGCCTTCGAGACCGCAGCCTCCCGGCCCGGTGCGCGGCTGCGGATCGTGCACGGCTGGACGATGTTCTCCTCGATGCTCTCCGGCGGCCCCGTCTTCGACCGGGACGCGGTGGCGGACGCTGCCGAACGCACCCTCGCGGAACTCACCGCCGGCTGGCGGGAGAAGTACCCGCAGGTCGAGGTCGTCAGGGAGCCGGTGGGCGGCTCCGCCTCGCGCACCCTGGTCACGGCCTCGGCGACCGCGGCGCTGACCGTGATCGGGCGACGCCGGGGCGGCGAGTCCCTCGGGCTTGGGCTCTCCCCCGTCGGGCAGACCACGCTCACCCACGCGCTCGGCCCGGTTGCCGTGGTGCCCTGCTGACCGCCGCGCCGCCCGACCGTGCGTGCACGCCTCTTGGCCTCGCACGCCGGCGGGCGGACACTGACCCGATGACACAGCGCGTGGACCTCGCGACCGTGATGGACCGGCTGGCCATCGACGCAGTGATCACCGGCTACGCGGTGGCGGTGGACGACGGTGCATGGGCGGACTACCGGGCCCTGTTCACGACGGACGGCCGTGCCGACTACCGCGGTGCCGGTGGTGTCGAGGGGCCGGTGCACGAGGTCGCCGAGTGGTTGGCGCGGACCATGCGGCTCTTCCCCGTACGCCAGCATCTGGTCGTCAACCGCAGGATCGAGTTCCAGGACCTCGGCGGCTACCCGGGCGACCTCGCCGAGGTGTGGGCCGACTACCTGAACCCGATGCGGCTGGAGACGGCGGACGGTGCGAGCGGGCCGGAGGCATCGGCGACCGCGCCGAACTTCGTGTCCGGCGGGCGGTACGCGTTCTCGCTGTCGCGCACGGACGGCGGCTGGCGGATCCGTAACGTGACCGTCCACGAGAAGTGGCGCGGCCCGGCAGGCCCCTCTCCGGCGGGCTGAGCCGGGCCACCGGTGGTTCCGCTCTCCCGCGCCGGGCAGGAACTGCGGAGCGGGCGGCAAGGGAGCAGACTGCTCATCAGGCGGGACGAGGAGGCGCGGCATGCGGATTCCGGCCGGTCGTGGCGGACGGTGGTCGCGGATGCCGCGGTCCGGCCGGTGGTACGGCTCCCTGGCACTGCTCGCGGGCGCGCTGCCCGCGCTCGCTTTTCCCGCCCCTGCCCTGTGGTGGCTCGCCTGGGTCGGTCTGGTTCCCTGGATGCTCCTGCTCAGGTCCGCCGGGGCGGGTCGCCGGGCGGCGCTGTACGGCTGGCTCGGCGGCACCGGCTACATGCTCGCGGTGCACCACTGGCTGATGCCGAGCCTCCATGTCTTCATCCTGGTCCTGGCAGCCCTGCTCGGTCTGTTGTGGGCTCCGTGGGGGCTGCTGGTCTTCCGGATGCTGGGCGGGCCGGTGTCCGCCGCGGGCGTCGTCTGCGCGGTCGTCGTGGTGCCCTGCGGCTGGCTGTTGATCGAACTGGCCCGTTCCTGGGAGGCGCTCGGCGGTCCCTGGGGGCTGCTCGGTGCGAGCCAGTGGCAGGTGGCCCCCGCCCTACGGGTGGCATCCGTGGGCGGGGTGTGGTTGGTGAGCCTCGTGGTGGTGGCGGTGAACACCGCTGTCGCCCTGCTGTTCGTGTCCTTGGCCGCCCGTGCGGTGGCCGCGGTGGGACTCGCGGTGTGCGGTCTGGCCGTGGGAGCGATGGCGAAGTGGGCGCCGCAGCCCGAGGAATCGGGAGTGGCAAGGATCGCCGTCGTACAGCCGGGCGTGTTCACCGGGAAGGACGGCGCCGAGCGCCGGCTCGCCGCCAGTGAGCGGCTGACCGGCTCGCTGGCCGGGCGCGATCTCGATCTGGTGGTGTGGGGCGAGAGCAGTGTGGGGGTGGATCTCGCCGCGCGCCGGGACGTCACCGCCCGGATCGCCGCGCTCTCACGCCGGGTGGGCGCGGATGTGCTGGTCAATGTGGATGCCCGGCAGACCGACGGATCGGGCCGGACGGGGATCTTCAAGTCTGCGGTGCTGGTGGGTCCGGACGGACTGACCGGGGACCGCTACGACAAGATGCGGCTGGTGCCGTTCGGCGAGTACGTCCCGGCCCGTTCGGTGCTCGGCTGGGTCGTCTCCATGGGCCGGGCGGCCGGTGAGGACCGGTTGCGGGGCACCCGGCAGGTGACGATGTCGCTGCCCGGGGCCGACGGCGGGAACGGACTGCGCGTCGGTCCGCTGATCTGCTTCGAGTCCGCGTTCCCCGACATGAGCCGTCGGCTCACCCGGGACGGCGCCCAGGTGCTGATCGCCCAGTCGTCGACCTCCTCGTTCCAGCACGGCTGGGCGCCCGCGCAGCATGCCTCGCTCGGGGCGCTGCGGGCCGCCGAGAACGGCCGCCCGGTGGTGCATGCCACGCTCACCGGCGTCAGCACGGTGTACGGACCGCAGGGTGCGCGGGTCGGTGATCCGCTCGGCACGGACGAGAGCGGGGCCGCCGTGTTCGACGTACCGCTGGCGTCGGGCAGCACGCTCTATGTGCGGCTGGGCGACTGGCCGTTGTGGGTGGCGGCGGCTGTGACGGCCCTGTACTGCGCCCTTGCGGGAGTCCGTGCGTTCCGGAGGCGCAACGGGGGCGAGCCGGTCCGGGAGGGGTAGTGGGACTCGGGCGGGTGAGGCTTCGGCCGCCGACCGGTTGAACGTCGCGCTGCCACGAAGCGGGCTGCCCGGCGGATCGGCAGCCTCCGTCCGCGGCCGGGCCGACGGCCTGCCTCCGCAGCGGAAACCCCGGGCCATCAGAATCCGCCCGTCACCGCAAAGTCAGCAATCACGACGATCATCAACAGCCCTGCCAACCACGACCCAAAGCAGCCATGGCGCAATCCCTTCACTGAATCCCGAATTCCACTTGAGTGCAAAAAATAACCGAACGAAACCACCCTCCTCAAGGTACGATCGCAACGCAAAACGAGAAGACCTTGACGAATTCGCGAGCAATCAAGGACCGATCACTCATTTCCGCAGCACGGTTGATTCGCGAACAGAGCACACACGAACAGGGAATAGGGAGCCAATGAGCCTGAAAGCACGCACCATGGCGGCAGCAATTGGGGCCACTCTGATCGCCTGGGGAATCGGTGCACCCGCCCAGGCCTCCCCGGCCCCGGAGGACGGGCAAATTCATATCCAGGGGACGATTCGGTGCGCCCCCGAGGGCAAGACATACACCGTGAAGAAAAAACCGGGAACTGCGGTCCGGACCAAGCCCGCCAAGACCGCCCCCCAGGTGGACACCGTCTACTTCGGGAACAAGGTGACCAGCAAGTTCTACTGCGTCAACGACAGCGTGATCTTCGTCTGCATCAGCCTGTGCAAAGTTGACGAAACGGGTATCGCCGGACGCTGGGTATTCCGCGGCGACATCAACTAGCAGACGGCACGAGTCCGCCCGGCACCGCTGATCCGCAGCGAGCTGTGCGCCATCCCGACCACGGGGTTCCACCTCGGAGGTTCCGCCGCGGCGGAGGAGGCAGGCGTGTCCCACCTTCTCCGCCGCCCCCGGATCACCGACACACGAGGAGCACCGGTCCGCCCATTCGAAAACATCCCGGGACGGGCAGGAATATAATTTCCATCCCCGAACACCTTCCGAATTTTCGAATCAAGCAGAATTCACCGCCGGAACGACGTCACGAATTTCGACCACAGCCGACCGAATCAACGATCACCCCGGAAAGTCCTCTCGGGCCCGCACCTGTCAGAAATCGGCTGCCCACCGGCTCCGCACCTTCCCCCTCTGCGATCCGCATCACTTCCTGAGCAATCAGGTATTCCAGCGACGACCATGCCCGGATTCCATTCGTCTCCGGCTGGTCAGCCCGTCACGAGAGCTGCCGAGTGCTACGCCGCCGAACGAATACTCCGAGAATCGGGCGGACCGCCCTCAGGCGCAGTCCAGGTCGAGCAGAACGCGTTCGCACAATTCGTGTGTGCGCAGGGCGTCCTCGGCGCTCAGCACCTTTCCGGCACGGACCGCGTCCAGGAACGACAGCACGCTCTGCTCGATGCCGCGCTGGCGGGCCACCGGCACCCAGTCGCCGCGCCGCCGCACGCTCGGCTGCCCCTTGTGGTCGATCACCTCGGCGAGGTTGACGACCTCGCGCTTGGTGTCCTGGCCGGAGACCTCCAGCCGCTCCTCCGTCGAGCCGCTGAGCCGGTTCATCGTGCCGATGGCGGTGAATCCGTCACCGGACAGCTGCAGCACGACATGGTGCATCAGGCCCTCGCGGATCCTGGCCTGCACGGCGGTGTGTTCGACCGGGCCCGGCACCAGGAAGCGGAGGGTGTCGACGACATGGATGAAGTCGTCGAGCACCATGGTGCGCGGGTCCTCCGGCATGCCCACCCGGTTCTTCTGCATGAGGATCAGCTCGCGAGGGTGCTCGGCGCACTGCGCGTAGCCGGGCGCGACCCTGCGGTTGAAGCCGACGGCGAGACTCGTTCCGCGCTCCTCGGCAAGGCTCACCAGCCGCCGGGAATCGGCGAGTTCATAGGCCAGCGGCTTGTCGACGTAGGTGGCGACACCGGCCTCCAGCAGCCGGGCCACGATCTCCTGGTGCACGTCCGTCGGGGCGTGGACGAACGCGGCGTCCAGCCCTTGGGCGATCAGTGATCCGAGGTCGGTGTGGCGCTGCCCGGCCGGGATGCGGTGGGCCTCGGCGACCGCGGCCAGGGTGGCGGGCGTACGGGTCTGCAGATGCAGTTCGACCCCGGGCAGGGTGGTCAGAACCGGCAGATAAGCCTTCTGCGCGATGTCGCCGAGCCCGATGCAGCCGACCTTCACAGGGGTCTCCCTCTCACTGTTCGGCGTCCACCGGCTCGGTGTCCGCCTCGCGAGGGGCAGCATACGTGTGCTGCGGCGGACGCCAGTCGGCTATCCCGTCGAAGGTGCGCAGGACGAGGCTGGGGCCGAAGCGCGAGAGGGTGGAGAGCAGGGCGTCACGCGTCGCGACGGCCGGAGCGCTAGTCAGCCGCATCAGACGCGCGGTCCGGGCGGACTTGCGGACGACGGCCGAGGTGCGCGGCAACCGGTCGGCGGTGTACGCCGCCGCCCCGGCTCCGAGGTCGCCGCCCGGCGTCAGGCGGTGGGCGAGCACGATCGCGTCCTCGATGGCCTGGTTGCCGCCCTGACCGAGGCTCGGCGCCATCGCGTGCGCGGAGTCGCCGACGAGAACGGTGCGGCCCCGGTGGAAGGACGGCAGCGGATCGATCAGGTGGTGGACGTCGTTGCGGAGCACCTGGCCGGGACCGGCGGCGGCGATGATCGCCGGGATCGGGTCGTGCCAGCTGCCGAACCGGCGCATCAGCTCCGCCTTCTCGTCGTCGGCGGCGTGGGCCCGGGCCGGGGCGACGGCGGCCCCGTAGGCGTAGATCCGGCCGTCCTTGAGCGGCTGGGTGCCCCAGAGGGCGCCGCGCCCCCAGGTCTCGTGCGGGGCGAAGGTCCGCCCGGACGCGGGGACGACGATGCGCCAGGTGGTGAATCCGGCGTACGCGGGTCCGGGGTGGTCGGGGAAGAGCGCGCGTCGCACGGCCGAGTGGATGCCGTCGGCCCCGACGACGAGGTCGGCCTCGATGTTCCCGGCCGCCGTGCCGATGACGGCGGGCGCACCGGCTGCCGTTCCGGGGTCCAGCAGCTGCGCCGCGGTACTGGTGCGGACGGTGCCGTCGGGCAGCCGGGCCAGGAGGAGGCCGACGAGGGTGGCCCGGTGCAGCAGGACGATCGAGCCGCCGAACCGCTCGGTCGCGGCGGTGCTGTCCGTACGGGAGAGCCAGCGGCCGCCCGGGGTGCGCATGCCGCCCTCGCCCTGCCAGGCGGCGAGGGCCCTGATCTCGTCGCCCAGGCCCACGACGTCCAGGGCGCGCTGGGAGTTGGGGGCGAGGGAGATGCCGGCCCCCACGGGCTCCAGGGAGGCCGCGCGCTCCAGGACCGTGACCCGCCAGCCGCAGCCGTGCAGGGCCACCGCCGCGGTGAGGCCCCCGATTCCACTGCCGACGACGACGGCGTGGGGCTTGTCCATGACTCCTCCAGCAATCCTCCGGCCCCGGCGCTCCGCAGCCCCGGCAGGCCGGAGCTGCGGACCCGGAGCACCGGAACTACACCCGTAGTGACAGGTTCACCGTACTACGGCTGTAGTTACGAAGGTAGGTTGGCCCCATGGCCACACGCGCAACCGGCACTTCCCGGGCCGATCTCATCGCCGATGCCGCCCTCGCCCTTCTCGCCGAACGCGGGATGCGCGGGCTGACCCACCGCGCGGTGGACGAGCGCGCCGGGCTCCCCCAGGGCTCGACCTCCAACTGCGCACGGACCCGGCAGGCCCTGCTGGAGGCGGCGGTGCGACGGCTCGCGGAACGCGAGGCGCGGGTCCTCGCCCCCGCCGGACTCCTCGCTCCGGCCACCGGACCGCAGGGGCTGGTCGCCGGTCTCGCGTCGGCGCTGCACCGCTATCTCACCCGCCACCCCGAACTGCTCGTCTGCCGATATGAGTTGGCCCTGGAGGCCACCCGCCGCCCGGAGCTTCGGGAGTTCTTCGACACGACGGGACGGCAGTTCCGAGAACCGCTGATGGCGCTGATGACGGCCGCCGGATCGGCCGAGCCCGAACGGCACACGCTGTCCCTGGTGGCCTGGTGCGAGGGGCTGATGTTCTCGTGCGCCGCGGGGTCGTTCAGCCGCTCCGTACCGAGCGAGGAGGAGCTGCGCACCGGCTTCGCCGAACTGCTCTCCGGGATGCTGGGCCCGCGATGGGCCCTCCACTGACCGCCCGCGCCCGGCGGCCGGTGTCACTCGTGCGGGCCAATCCCGCCCTCCCGGCTCCCCCGGGCGGTCTCCGCACAGCAGAGTTGATCAGGTGCAACGAACCAGAATCACCGTGAACCTCCTGATGGGCGTCGCCGTCACGGCGCTGTCGGGGTGTGTGTCCGTACAGCCGCAATCCGATGTTCCGCCCCGGCCCCGGGCCAGTGGGCCCACCCAGGACCTGACGCCGCAGATCGTGCTGCCTCCGGTCCACGACTCCCTGGGGGTCGTACCGTCCCCCACGCCGTCCACCTCCGCGTCCGCGTCCCGCCGCGCCCACGCCGCACCGCCGGACACCCGGCGTACCGCGCCCCGCGCGCCCCGCCCG